>JACDHN010000084.1 GCA_013821025.1 Acidimicrobiia bacterium
GGTGAAACGTGGCACGCCCTTCGACTGGTTGATCGTCGGGCTCGGCAACCCCGGCAAGGACTACGCCCGCACCCGCCACAACGTCGGCGAAGAAACCATCGCCAGCCTGGCGTCCCGCCTGGGCGACCGCCTCAAGGCCGGGCGCGATCAAGCACTGCTCAGCGAGAGCAGGTTCGGCGACCGACGGGTCGTGCTGGCGTTCCCACTCACGTTCGTGAACGAGTCCGGCAACTCCGTTGGCAAACTCGTTCGCCGCTACCGGCTCGATGACCTCTCCCGGCTCGTGATCGTGCACGACGAGCTCGATCTGCCGCCGGGTATCGTGCGCGTCAAGGCCGGCGGTGGTCTGGCCGGCCACAACGGCCTGCGCAGCATCACTGCCCACGTGCACAGCCAGGACTATCTGCGCGTCCGTATCGGCGTCGGCAAACCTCCTTCAAAGGAACAGGGCGCCCATCACGTGCTGTCGCGGCTGTCCTCGAGTGAGCGCACGCTGCTCGACGTTTCGGTACAGCGCGCTGCGGACGCCGTCGAGACCATCGTCACCGACGGTGTGGAGGCGGCTATGCAGCAGTTCAATGGTGCATAGCCCCCAGATGCGCCTCGCCGACCTCCCACAGCTACTGCGTGACGAGCCGGCGCTGACGCGCGCCCTCGCCGACCCGGACGCACGCCTGGCGGTCGCCGAACCGGCCCGGCCGATCTCCATCGCTGCGCTCGCCGGCCTGTCGCGGCGCCGCCCCCTCGTCGTGGCCTGCCCGACCGGCGCCATGGCCGGGCAACTCACCGATGACCTCCAGCAGTTCCTGGCCCCCGACGACGTGATGCTGTTCCCGGCCTGGGAGACACTTCCGTTCGAGCGCGTCACGCCGAACGTCGAGACCATGGGCCAGCGCATGCACGTGCTCTGGCGCCTGCGCCAACCGGAGCGCTGCCCACTGGTGATCGTCGCCGGCGTGAGGGCGTTGCTGCAGAAGCTGGGACCCGATGTCGAGCACATCGAGCCCGTGATCGTCCGCCGCGGCGAGATCGTCGACCCCGACGAGCTCACAAAGCGCCTCGTCGCCTACGGCTACCGGCGTGAGGAGCTCGTGGAGCACCGCGGCGAGTTCGCCCGTCGGGGCGCCATCATCGACGTGTTCCCATCCACGTCCGGCGTGCCGGTCCGACTCGATCTGTGGGGTGACGAACTGGATCGCCTGACGAGGTTCGGCGTCAACGACCAGCGCTCGACCGAGGACATCGACCGCGTCGAGATCTTTCCAGCACGCGAGCTGCTGACCACCGATGCCGTGCGCCGGCGGGCGGCCGAGCTGGTGGCCAGCGAACCGTGGGGACGCGAGCAATGGGAGCGGCTGGCCGAAGGCGCCTGGTTCGACGGCATGGAGAGCTGGTCGCCCTGGCTCGGTGCCGATCGCCTCATCACCGACGTACTGCCCGAGAGCGCCAAGATCGTGCTGATCGAGCCGCGACGGATGCGCGACCGGGCCCACGACCTACTCGCCGAGGAGGACGACCTGGCGAGGACCCTGGCGTCGACGTGGGCGCGCGATCCCGAGCGGACTTTCCCCCGCCTGCACGCCGACGCCGACCGGCTGTTGGCGACGTCCGGCTCGGTATGGTCCATCGCCTCCGCTCCTGAATCCCCCGAGACGCCAGTCGTGGCGGCCACCGGCTGGGGTCCGATCGCCGGCGACGGCTCCGGGCTGGCCGACCGTCTGCGCACGTTGCTCGCCGACCGCTACCGCATCGTCGTTGCCGCCGATGGCACCGGGTCGGCCAAGCGCGTGGCCGACCTGCTGAGCGAGCACGGACTCGACTTTACTGTCGCCTCAGACGGCGACGTCGACCTGACGAGGCCAGGCGGACGCATCGTCGTTGCGCCGCTGCACCGGGGCTGCTCGCTGCCGAACGCCAGAGTCGCCATCGTGTCGGAGGCCGATCTCACGGGTCGTCGCAGGCCCCACCGCACACCACGCCCGCGACGGCGTGACGCCGTCGGGTTCTTCGAGGACCTGGCGGCGGGCAGCTACGTCGTGCACTACCAGCACGGCGTCGGGCGGTACGAGGGGATGGTCAAGCGCACCATCGGCGGCGTCGAGCGCGATTACCTGCTCATCGCCTACAAGGGCGGCGACAAGCTCTACGTGCCGAGCGACCAGATCGACGCCCTGCGTCAGTACGTCGGCGGTGACACGCCGACCGTGCATCGCCTCGGCGGGTCGGACTTCGCCAAGGCCAAGTCTCGGGTCCGCTCGGCTGCACGCCAAGTCGCCCAGGAGCTCGTCCTGCTGTATCAGCAGCGGGTCAACTCCCCCGGCCACGCCTTCGCCGGCGACACGCCGTGGCAGCGCGAGATGGAGACCTCGTTCGAGTACGTGGAGACGCCCGACCAGCAGGCTGCCATCGACGCCGTCAAGATTGACATGGAGCGCCCCTACCCGATGGACCGCCTGGTGTGCGGTGACGTCGGCTTCGGCAAGACCGAGGTGGCGATCCGTGCGGCGTTCAAGGCCATCCAGGACGGCAAACAGGTGGCCGTGTTGACGCCGACGACGCTGCTCGCCAGCCAGCACGGCGCCACGTTCGCCGATCGCTTCGCCGGCTACCCGATCCGGGTCGAGACGCTGAGCCGCTTCCTCACCGATGCCCAGGCACGCAAGGTGATCGAGGGACTGGCCAGCGGCGACGTCGACTGCGTGATCGGCACGCACCGTCTGCTGTCGGACGGCATCAAGTTCAAGGACCTCGGCCTGCTCGTCGTGGACGAGGAGCAGCGCTTCGGTGTGCAGCACAAAGAGGCGATGAAGAAGCTGCGCACGGACGTCGACGTGATCACGCTGACGGCAACGCCGATCCCGAGGACGCTGGAGATGAGCATCGTCGGCATCCGCGACTTCTCGCTGCTGCAGACACCACCAGCCGACCGCCAACCGATCCTCACCTACGTCGGCGAATACGACGAGCGGGTGGCCGTTGAGTCCATCCGCCGCGAGCTGTTGCGCGAGGGCCAGGTGTTCTGGGTGCACAACCGGGTGCGCTCGATCGACCGCGCCGCCCACCGTCTGCGCGAGCTGGTCCCGGAGGCCCGCATCGCCGTGGCCCACGGGCAGATGGACGAGGGGTCGCTGGAGCAGGTCATGGTCGACTTCTGGGAGGGCCACTCCGACGTGCTCGTGTGCACGACGATCATCGAGTCGGGCATCGACATGCCGACCGTCAACACGCTCGTGGTGGAGCGGGCCGACCTGCTCGGGCTGGGTCAGATGCACCAGCTGCGAGGTCGAGTCGGGCGCAGCGGCCAGCGGGCGTACGCCTACTTGTTCCATCCGCGCGACACCGTGCTCGCCGAGGAGGCGTACGAACGGCTTCGCACGATCGGCGAATCAACCGATCTGGGCAGCGGCTTCAAGATCGCCATGCGCGACCTCGAGATCCGCGGGGCCGGCAACCTGCTCGGCGAGGCCCAATCGGGCCACATCGCCGCCGTCGGTTACGACCTGTACTGCCAGATGGTCACCGAGGCCGTGGCCGACATGAAGGGCGAGCCCGTGCGCCCTCCGGCCGAGCTGAAGCTCGACGTTCCCACCGACGCCTACCTCCCGCTCGACTACGTGGCCAAGGAGGAGCTGCGCCTCGCCGCCTACCGGCGGCTCGCCGACGTCACGACCGAGTCCGAAGTCGCCGACATCCGCGCCGAATGGGAGGACCGCTACGGACCGCTGCCAGAGCCCGCCGAAGCGCTGCTGACGATCGGCTCGTTGCGCGCCGAGTGCCACCGCCTCGGCATCGTCGACGTTCGCATCACGAGCCAGGGTGCTCGCCTGGCCCCGATGACGCTGCCGGTGAGTGCCATCGCCCGATTGCGACGCCTGTCCCCACAAGCCAAGTACAAGGAGGATCAGGAGCAGCTGGTGGTGCCGCTCGATCCCCGCCACGAGCCTGCCGAGTACCTCGTCGAGTTCCTTCGGTCGCTGATCCCACCCGTGGCCCAACCGGTAGGGTCGCCGGCGTGAGACCGCCGATCTGGGCACTGACGGCGCTGGTGGCGCTGGCTAGCGGTTGCAGCAGCTTCTCCGACAACGACGGCGACGTGGCCCGCGTCGGTGACGCAACGCTGACCGTCGACGAGCTCGGGGCCCTGCTCGTCGCCCCAACCGACGGCTCGACGCCAGCGACGACGCCGCGCCAAGTGGAGGGTACGACGGCGCGTCCGGCCATCTCGGCCTGGGTCGTCACCCAGGTGCTGACCGACGACATCGAGGCCCGCGGCAGCGGGATCACACCAGAGGATCGCATCGCCACCGAGGAGCAGCTGGCGTTGCAGTTCCAGCAGCAATGGCCCACGACGCCGCAGCCGGTCAAGGACCTGCTGATCGAGCGCTCGGCCGCCCTGACCAAGTGGAACCAGGTGCCGGTCGATCCGGCCTCCATGGAACCGTTCCGCAGCGACTACGAACAGGGCATGGAGGCCAGCGGCGTGGCCTGCACGGCACACATCCTGGTCGAGACGGAGGCAGAGGCCGAGGAGGTGCTGGCCGAGCTCGATGGCACCACCGATGGGTTCGCGGCGCTTGCCGAGGAACGCTCCACCGACGAGGCGTCTTCCGCCAACGGAGGCGTCCTGCCGTGCAGCACCATCGACGAGTTCTCGGGGTCGTACGACCCTGCGTATGTGGAGGCGTCGCTCGCCGCCGACATGGGCGTGCCCGTCGGACCCGTCGAGACCCAGTTCGGCTTCCACGTCATCGTCGTGCGGCCATTCGACGACGTCGTCGAGGAGGTCGCCACGCTGTACAGCGCCGAGCGTTTCGCCGAACTGGCCCCTGACGCCGACGTGTACATCGACCCTCGGTACGGAGCGTTCGACGCCGAGACGGCGCTCGTCGAGCCTCTCGGCGGGCAACCCGCCACGTGAGCGAGCCCATCGAGCAATTGCCTGACGAGGTCGGCCAGCACTACGTCCGATTCCACGAACTGGCGCGCACGCTGCGCCAGCAGTGCCCGTGGGACCGCCAGCAGGACCACCAGAGCCTGCGCCGGTACCTCATCGAGGAGACGTACGAGGTTGTCGACGCCATCGACCGCCTCGACGCCGATGATCCCGCTACCGACGCCGCCCTGGTGGAGGAGCTCGGCGACCTGCTGTACCAGATCGAGTTCCACGCCACGATCGCAGAACAGCAAGGTCGTTTCGACATCACCGACGTCACGTCTGGCGTCCACGACAAGCTCGTGGCACGCCATCCCCACGTGTTCTCCGAGGTCGAGGCGACGGACGCCGACCAGGTGGTGGCCAACTGGGAGACGCGCAAGCGCGCCGAGAAGGGCCGGTCGTCGGTGTTCGACGGGGTGCCGCCGGCGCTGCCGGCGTTGTCGTACGCCGACAAGGTTCAGCGGCGGGCGGCAACGGTGGGCTTCGACTGGCCCGATGTCGGCGGTGCGTTGCCGAAGATCGCCGAGGAGAGCGCCGAGCTGGTCGACGCGGCAACATCGGGCGACGAACGGCGCATCGAGGACGAGCTCGGTGATCTGCTGTTCGCCGTCGTGAACGTGGCCCGACACCTCGGCGTCGACTCGGAGGTCGCCCTGCGAAAGGCGGCGAAGAAGTTCCAGGACCGGTTCACCGACGTTGAGGAACTGGCGGCCGAGCGCGGCGCGCCGCTCGACGGCAGCCAGGACCTCGATGAGCTCGACGCGCTGTGGAACGAGGTCAAGGTCGGCAGCGCTCGTGCCAGACAGGAGCGCCCGTTCGTGCTCACCCCGCTGACAGAGGCGGAAGGGACGGAAGTGACTGATGAGTGAGATCGTCAACATCGTCGGGCGCGAGATCCTCGACTCCCGGGGCAACCCCACGGTCGAAGTCGACGTGTTGCTCGCCAGTGGCGCCAGCGGTCGGGCAGCCGTGCCGAGCGGGGCGAGCACCGGCGAGCACGAGGCGGTTGAGCTGCGCGACGGCGGAGACCGATACGGCGGCAAGGGCGTCGCCAACGCCGTTGCGTTCGTCGACGGTGAGATCGCCGCAGCGCTCGAGGGCCTCGAAGCCCTCGACCAACGATCCATCGACGACGCCCTCATCAGCCTCGATGGCACGGGCAACAAGTCGCGGCTCGGTGCCAACGCCATGTTGGGCGCGAGCCTGGCCGTGGCCAAGGCCGGCGCCCAGGAGTCGGGCCTGCCGCTGTACCGCTACGTCGGCGGCGCCAACGCCCACCGCCTCCCGGTGCCGATGCTCAACGTGCTCAACGGCGGCGTCCACGCCGACAACAACATCGACCTGCAGGAATTCATGTTGATGCCGATCGGGGCACCAAGCTTTTCCGAGGCGTTGCAGTGGGGCGTCGAGACCTACCACCGATTGAAGGCCCTGCTCGTGGAGCGTCATCTGAGCACCGGTGTTGGCGACGAGGGCGGGTTCGCCCCCGACCTGGCCTCCAACGAGGAGGCCGTCGCGCTGCTCGTGGACGCCATTGAGGGCGCCGGCTTCACGCCCGGTCGAGATATCGCCATCGCCCTCGATCCCGCAGTCAGTGAGCTGTACCGCGACGGTTCGTACCACTTCGACGGCGAGGATCGCTCGCTCGACGCCGCTCAGCTCGTTGAGTTCTGGGAGCGGCTGGTGAGCAACTACCCGATCGTGTCGATCGAGGATGGTATGGCCCAGGATGACTGGGATGGGTGGTCGGCCCTGACCACGGCGCTCGGCGATCGCGTGCAACTCGTCGGCGATGACCTGTTCGTCACGAACCCTGAACGGCTACAGCGGGGCATCGACGCCGGCGTCGCCAACAGCGTGCTTGTCAAGGTCAACCAGATCGGCACGCTCACGGAGACCTTGACGACGGTCGAGCTCGCCCACACGAACGGCTACACGGCCGTGATGAGCCACCGCAGCGGCGAGACTGAGGACACGACCATCGCCGACCTGGCCGTTGCCACGAACTGCGGCCAGATCAAGGCCGGCGCCCCCGCCCGCACCGATCGCGTCGCCAAGTACAACCAGCTGCTGCGCCTCGAATCCGAGCTCGGCGAAACAGCAACCTTCTCAAATCCTTTCTAGTGGTCTCGCTCGGCTGCGCCTCGCTCGACTCTGGCTCGTCGCTGGCGCTTCCCTCGCCAGCCGACGGCTCGTCGTTCACATCCCGGGGGCCGAAGCTGCACGCCGCAACGCTGGTCTCGCTCGGCTGCGCCTCGCTCGACTGCTCCTCGTCGCTGGCGCTTCCCTGATGCTGGTCTTGCTCGCCTGGCGGCTCGCTCGACTCCGACTCGTCGCTGGCGCTTCCCTCGTCGGCTGATGCCGGGCGATCAACATCCAGCGGGACGTAGCCTTGGGTCTCCTGAGTCCCATTGGCGGACGTGTCGGTGTCGAGGGGAGGATCCGGCTCGCCTGAGCCTTCGTCGGACACGTCTCGGGGACCGAGGCCGTGCGCCACATCATCTGTGAGTACGGTCGTGGCCCGTTCGTCGCTGGCGGTGCTCTCGACGTCCGACACGGCGTCGTTCACATCCTCGGGTCCGAAGTCGTGCGAAGGCGAGACGCCAACCTTCTCGCTCGTCTCGTCGCCGGAATTCGGGAGATCCTCTGCGGCCGCTTGCGGGACCATCGGCGCAGGCTCGGGGTCCGGCGGGGCGACGATCAGGTCAGGCCCTGGATCCGGCGACGGGACGACCGGGCCAGGATCCGGATCCGGCGACGGGATGATCGGGGCCGGATCGGGATCGGGCGACGGGATGATCGGGGCCGGATCGGGGATCGGGGCCGGATCGGGTTCCGGTGACGGGACGGGAGGGGCAGGCTCAGGATCAGGCGACGGGATCGAGTCGGCGGGACCGGTGCTGAGATCGGTGGTCTTGGCCGACGACTCGGAGTCGGCCGAATCCGGGCCGCCGATCGGGGCGGGCGTGGTGAGCCGAGCGTCGCGAGCGGCCTGGTCGGCGGCGGCCTGGCGTCGGGCGTCAGCCTGAGCGGCGAAGAACTCCTGCTCCTCGTCGGCCGAGCGCACGACGGGCTCGGCGCCCGGGTTTCGCTTGCTGGCGATGTAGCGACCCTCCCCGACCGCTTCGGCGATGACGCGGGCGAACAGGGTGTTGGCGCGGATCGCATCATCGTTGCCCGGCATCGGGAACTGCACCACTTCCGGGTCGACGTTCGTGTCGACGACGGCAACCACGGGGATCTTGAGCTTGTTTGCCTCGGTGACGGCGATGTGCTCCTTCTTCGTGTCGAGCACGAAGATGGCGTCGGGCCGGGTGGTGAGGCCTCGTAGGCCGCCGAGGTTTCGCTGCAGCTTCTCCAGCTCGCGGCTCAACAGCAGTGCCTCCTTCTTCGGCATGGCGTCGAACTCGCCAGACGCCTTCATGCGCTCGTAGTCGAGCATCTTCGAGATCCGCTTGGCCATCGTGTCGAAGTTCGTGAGCATGCCGCCGAGCCAACGCTCGTTGACGTAGGGCATGTTGCACTTCTCTGCGTAGCTTCGCACCGGGTCCTGGGCCTGCTTCTTCGTCCCGACGAACAGCAGCGTGCCGCCGCCGGCGACGAGGTCGCGCACGAACCCATATGCGGTCTCCACCCGCGTCAGCGTCTGGTCGAGATCGATGATGTAGATGCCATTGCGCTCGCCGAAGATGAAGCGCTTCATCTTCGGGTTCCAGCGCCGGGTCTGGTGGCCGAAGTGGGCCCCTGCCTCGAGCATCTGCCGCATGGTGATGACAGCCATGGGTCTCTCTACTTTCTGCGGTTGTGTACCTGCGCCGGCGCCGGAGCGACCGCAGTGAGCG
>JACDHN010000085.1:0-828 GCA_013821025.1 Acidimicrobiia bacterium
CTCCCGGGGTACTTTTCACCTTTCCCTCACGGTACTGGTTCACTATCGGTCGCCAAGGAATACTTAGACTTACGGGGTGGTCCCCGCAGATTCACGCCGGTTTTCACGGTCCCGGCGTTACTTGGGATGATCGAGCGGAGGCTGCGTGTGTTTCGGATACGGGGCCATTACCCACTTTGGCTGGCCTTTCCAGAACCATTCTCCTACACAGCAGCTTGGTAACTCCGTGAACCCTCTGGTGCGGGTTCTCTCGGGTCCCACGACCCCGCGTCAGCAACGCCACCAGGCTTGGCACTGACACGGTTTAGTCTCTACCCTTTTCGCTCGCCGCTACTTAGGGTGTCGCGGTTGCTTTCCTTTCCTCAGGGTACTGAGATGTTTCAATTCCCCTGGTTCCCTCCACCCGCCCTATGTATTCAGGCGGGGGTAACACTCCATGACGAGTGCTGGGTTTCCCCATTCGGACATCGTACGGATCGAGGCCTAGTAGACGGCTCCCCGTAGCTTTTCGCAGTCACTCACGTCCTTCATCGGTTCTTGGCGCCAAGGCATCCACCGTTGGCTCTTTGTAGCTTGGAAAAAACTCGTACTCACGAGGGCGCAAGGCCCCCGTTTGAAGATGCTCGTGCTTGCTCTGCAGTTCTCAAGGTGCGCCGGGCGATCGGATGACCGCCCGAGGGGCAGGGCCCGCTTCGGGCCGGCTCCCTCAAAACGGAAGAGAAGACTCTGGCCGGCACTCGTAGCCGTCACAGGAGGTCTGAACCTACGACTGTGGCGACGAGAGCGACGACCCGACAGTGCACCAACTGGATGTCCGGACACCGCGAC
>JACDHN010000085.1:838-8768 GCA_013821025.1 Acidimicrobiia bacterium
GACCCCACCTTCGACGGCTCCCTCCCTTACGGGTTGGGCCACCGGCTTCGGGTGTTGCCGACTTTCGTGGTGTGACGGGCGGTGTGTACAAGGCCCGGGAACGTATTCACCCCGGCGTGCTGATCCGGGATTACTAGCAACTCCGGCTTCATGGAGTCGAGTTGCAGACTCCAATCCGAACTGAGACCGGTTTTGTGGGATTCGCTAACCCTCGCGGGATCGCAGCCCTCTGTACCGGCCATTGTAGCGTGTTTGCAGCCCTGGGCATAAGGGGCATGATGACTTGACTTCGTCCCCACCTTCCTCCGAGTTGACCCCGGCAGTCTCCCACGAGTCCCCGGCATAATCCGCTGGCAACATAGGATAAGGGTTGCGCTCGTTGCGGGACTTAACCCAACATCTCACGACACGAGCTGACGACAGCCATGCACCACCTGTGTAGGGCCCATAAGGACACCCTATCTCTAGAGCTTTTCCCTACATGTCAAACCCAGGTAAGGTTCTTCGCGTAGCATCGAATTAAGCAACACGCTCCGCTGCTTGTGCGGGCCCCCGTCAATTCCTTTGAGTTTTAGCCTTGCGGCCGTACTCCCCAGGCGGGGCACTTAATGCGTTAGCGACGGCGCGGATCTCGTTGGTTGAGACCCACACCTAGTGCCCAACGTTTACGGCGTGGACTACCAGGGTATCTAATCCTGTTTGCTACCCACGCTTTCGCTCCTCAGCGTCAGTCACGGCCCAGAGTGGCGCCTTCGCCACCGGTGTTCCTCCTGATATCTGCGCATTCCACCGCTACACCAGGAATTCCCCACTCCCCTACCGTACTCAAGTCACAGCAGTATCGGGTGGCGGCTCTGGGTTGAGCCCAGAGTTTTCACACCCGACTTACCGAACCGCCTACGAGCCCTTTACGCCCAATAAATCCGGACAACGCTTGGTGCCTACGTGTCACCGCGGCTGCTGGCACGTAGTTGGCCGCACCTTCTTCTACAGGTACCGTCAGTTTCTTCCCTGCTGAAAGCGGTTTACAACCCTAAGGCCTTCATCCCGCACGCGGCGTTGCTGCATCAGGCTTTCGCCCATTGTGCAAGATTCCCTACTGCTGCCTCCCGTAGGAGTCTGGGCCGTGTCTCAGTCCCAGTGTGGCTGATCATCCTCTCAGACCAGCTACCCGTCGATGCCTTGGTGAGCCGTTACCTCACCAACAAGCTGATAGGCCGCGAGACCCTCCCGGTCCGATAAATCTTTCGGCTGTCCACCAGGTGGTGGTCAGACGTCATCCGGTATTAGCAAATGTTTCCACTCGTTATTCCGGAGACTGGGGCAGGTTCCTCACGTGTTACGCACCCGTTCGCCACTTGATCTTCTCCGATCCGAAGATCGGATGGACCACGTTCGACTTGCATGTATTAAGCACGCCGCCAGCGTTCGTCCTGAGCCAGGATCAAACTCTCCAACAAAAGTGTGCCCCCGATCGGCCGAAGCGTCTCAGAGGAACGATGTTCAAAGAGTGCCGGTCCTCGAGTTGTTATCCGCACGAGTCCCGACGTCCCTTGTTGCTCCCGACCGGGTAGGTCGGCAGCGTATTTTGAATTGACAAGCAGTTTCTTCCGACGGCAGGCCGTCGACGAACTGCCCGCACTGGCGTTTTCGTCTTCTCTTCCGTTTTCAAGGAGCCGAAGCTCGTGGGCACACGCCAGAGGCGTTGGTGCCGGGCGCCTGGACCGGCTAGAAGCCGTGTTCAGGGCGAGTTGGAACTGTATCGGCCCTGCACAGAGGCGTCAACCTCGCTCCCGAAAAACCTCCACGAGGTGATGCCTGCGTCGACCGCGGCGCAGCAGCAGGTACCGATCGTGCAGCAACGGCACGGCAGCGAGCCCATCGTCGCCTGCGATGACCTGGCCGTTCGCGCGGATGCTGCCCTGGCCCAGCAATCGCCGGCCTTCGGACTTCGACGCCGCCAAGCCAGTCACCGCCAGCAGTTCGGCAACGTCAGCGAGGGCGCTGGCCGGGCGCCCACTCGACGGCACCTCGGCGGCCACGAACTCCAGAGCGGTAACGGACGCATGGCGAGGATCGTCCCCGAACAGCACATCCGCTGCCTGACCAGCGTGGGCGGCGCCGTCGACGCCGTGCACGAGCGCCGTCATCTCGTCGGCGAGGGCCCGTTGGGCGCCCCGCCGCTCTGGGGCGGCCTCGTGCTCGGTGATCAGGCCCACCACGTCCGAGAGCTGGCGCAGTGACAGCATCCTCAGATACATGGCGACCATCTCGTCGTCGGTCTGGATCCAGAACTGCCAGAACTCGTACGGCGACGTGCGAGCCGGATCCAGCCACACGGCTCCGCCGACCGACTTTCCGAACTTGGCGCCGGATGGGTCAGTGATCAGCGGATGGGTGAGTCCGTGCACCGCGGCGCCGAGCCGGCGCCGGATCAGGTCCACGCCGGCGACGATGTTGCCCCACTGGTCCGAGCCGCCAGCCTGCAGTTCCACGCCGTGCTGCTCGTACAGGTGCCGGTAGTCGTTGGCCTGCAGCAGCGAGTAGCTGAACTCGGTGAACGACATCCCATCGCCCGCCTCGAGCCGGCTACGGACCGAGTCCTTGGCGAGCATCTGGTTGATCGTGGCGTACTTGCCGGCGTCGCGCAGGAAATCCAGCACGGTGATCGACTCGGTCCAGTCGGCGTTGTTGACGAGCGTGGCCTGTAGGGGGCCGGGTTCGAAGTCGAGCAGCCGACGCAGCTGGTGCTCGATGCGGGCCACGTTGTGGCGCAGGGTCTCGGGGTCGAGCAGATTGCGTTCGTCACTGCGTCCCGACGGGTCACCGACCATCCCGGTGAACCCGCCGGCGAGCGGGAACGGTCGATGACCCGCCAGCTGGAAGCGCCGGAGGAACAGCTGGCCCACGAGGTGCCCGACATGCAGCGAGTCGGCCGTTGGGTCGAAACCGATGTACAGGCCGATCGGACCCGTCGCCAGCCGCTGCGCCAACGCCTCACGATCGGTCGAGCCGTGCAGCAGTCCGCGGGCGTCGAGTTCGGCCAAGAGGTCCATACCGGCGGACCATCCTGCCATGCGCGCCCGACTTTCCCGACGACGGAAACGAGCGGTGCCAACTAGTCGAGATGGTTGTCGACGAGGTCGGCGTACCCGACCTGGCCGGCGCGGTTCGGATGGTACGACTCGCCGACTGGGCTGGACAATCCGTTGACCCACTCCGCGTCGTCGCACACGGCATGGCCGCTGAACGCCGCGCTCGGGTCCACAAAGGCGAAGCCATGGGATGCTGCCCGCGCTTTCGTCACCGAGTCGAGCAGGTCGGCCGTGGCGTTGAGGTCACGCTGCTCGCCGGGACTGAACCACGTGCCGGCGTTGCAGTCCTCACCCATGAACAGGCGCGGGTAGCCGACCACGACGACCCGGGCGTTGGGGGCCCGCGACCGCACCTGCTGGTACACGGTGTCGAGACGGCCGGGCAGCGTAGCGTTGATGAAGTCCTCGGCGTCGTCGACCCGGTCGCCGCAGTTTGCGGCCCACCATGGCTTGGCGCAGTCGGTGATCACGCGGCTGAACCCGGCGTCGTTGCCCCCGACCATCACCGTTACCAGATCGGTCGCGGCGTCGAGCGGATCGAGCTGATCGGCGAGCACGTCGGCGGTGTCGGCTCCGACGCATGCCTCGAACACGAGCGTGGCGCCAACTCGCACACTGGCGATCACGGGGTAAGCCCGCGGCGAGCGCTGACACCCGCTGGCGTCGCTGTAGTAGGTGCGCGTGCCGACCCCTGATGCGTACGAGTCACCGATCGCCACGTACTCAGGTGACAGCGCTTCGTACGGCACCGGTGCCGCGATCGCCGTCTCCGCAACCGCGCCGGCGGCCACCAAGACGACAGAGGCGACCGTCATCTGCCAAGTCCCCCGTCCCGTCCCCATTCCCCGATCGTAGACCGGTCGTCTCAGTCGGTCGAAGGCCCACCGACTCGAGCGCCAGCCGACGAACCGGCTCCCCCACCGGGCAGACTGGCGCAATGCTCGGACGTCTGCCCATCTGGCGCCACCTGGTCGTACTGGCCATCGTCGTCGCAGGGGCAGCCCTTGCCCTCTTCGGCATCATCGGTCGCACGCCCGTCGATGAGCATCTCGACGCCAATCAGTTCGTCGTGCGGCCGGAGGGTGAAGGTGGCGTGCGCATCCGGGAGGTCATCGACCAGGACTTCGGTACCAACGACCGACGGGGTCTGGAGCGCATCATCCCCAACGACGCCGGCGTACCGGCTGACGTCGTGGCCAGCTCACCCGATGCTCCCGACGACGTCTCCGTCGAGCAGGTGAGCGACGGTACGCGCATCCGCATCGGTGACGCCGATGTCACCATCGATGGCAAGCACCGCTACGTGCTCGAGTACACGCTGCCCGGGGCGCGCCTTGAGACTGGCCGGCTGAGCCTCGATGCCGTCGCTGTCGAACAGGCACTGCAGACCGATCGGTTCGAGGTGATCGTGACCGGCCTGGAACTGTCGTCACCTGACTGTTCTGTCGGCGCCGCCGGGGCAGATGGCGGCTGTGCGCTCGAACGCCAGGGCGAGACCTACCGGGCCGTCATCGAACCGTTGCGCCCGGGTCAAGGCCTCACCGTCAGCGGCGGCATCGAGCGCACGTTCGCACCCGAAGAGCTTCCGCTACCGGAGCTCCCCGAGCGACGGTCCGACCGGCGAGCGCTGGTGGCCGGACTCATGATCCCGACCGGACTGGCCAGCGCCGCCGCCGTCTACCTGATCAGCCGACGTCTGGGACGCAACGAGGTGTACCCGGGCGGTCCGGCCGACGCAGCCTTCAGCTCCACGCCAGGCTCTTGGGGGCCTCCGGGTCCTGGTGGGCCGACGACACTCGTCGCCGACGACCGGCTGGGCGACCTGGCCACGACCGAGTTCGTGCCACCTCGGGGCATCGAACCGTGGGAGGCAGCTGTGCTCGTGCGCGAACGCGTCGACGACGCCACGGTGAGCGCCTGGTTCTCCGGCCTGGTTGGGCGGGAGGCGATCGTGTTGGAGCGAGTCGACGACAGTGTGGTGATGCACAGAGGACCGCGGTGGGATCATGTCGACGCCGCGACCGGGCAAATCCTCGGTGACGCCTTCGGTGGACGGGACGCCATCACGCTCGGCGAGTACGACGAGGACTTCGCCTCGGCCTGGCGCAGCGTGCTCGAAGAGCAACACCGCCGCGTGCGCGACTCCGGCTGGTGGTCCCGCCTGCCCTCCACCGTCACCGGTTCGGGCGCGCTCAGATGGGTGGTCATCGCCGTCGTGTTCTGGGTGTTCATCGGTGCCGGATCGTTCCTCAGCGCATTCCTCGGCGTGTTCCGCTCACCTGCCGGCGCCATCGTGTTCGGGCTGGTGGTGCCAGCGCTGGCGGCCTACGCCATGTACCGGTCATTGCTCCCCGCTCGCACCGCCGCCGGCTCGTCGCTGGCGCTGCGCGCCGAGTCGTTCCGTCGATTCCTGGCCGCCAGCGAAGGCCAGCACGTGGAGTGGGCGTGGAAGCAGGGTCTGGTGCGCCAGTACAGCGCTTGGGCCGTGGCGCTAGGTGCCGCCGCCGCCTGGGAGCGCGCACTCGGCGCCTCGAACGTGCCCCCTGCGGAGTACTCGGCAAGTGGGCCGCTGCTGCTGTACTACCTGCCGAGCTCGTTCGCCGGGGCGACCACTGCGCCGTCGAGCAGCGGTGGTGGGTTCGGCGGCAGTGGCTTCGGCGGTGGTGGCTTCGGTGGCGGCTTCAGCGGTGGCGGCGGCGTCGGCGGCGGCGGTGGGGGCGGCACGTCGGGCTCGTGGTGACGGTGGGCGCCGACGACGTGCTGCTCGAACGATTCGCCGCCTTCGCGACAACGGCGTCAGATCGGATACCGCTCTACGCGCAACTGTCGGCCGGGGTCGCCCATCGACCAGAGCTCGCCTGGCTGCTCATCCACGCCGATCCCCAACAGCGGCTACCCGTGCTCCTGTTCGCCGCCGTGCACTTCCTCGTGCTCGAAGAGCCCGACAGCGAGCTCGCCCGGTTCTATCCCAACCTCACTGCGCAGCCCGACCGCGGTGACCCGTTGCCGGCGTTCGCCGCCTTCTGTGCCGCTCATCACGACGAGCTCGTCGCCGTGCTCGCGACGCGCAGCACCCAGACGAACGAGGTCGGCCGCTGCGCGCTGCTCGTGCCGCCGCTCGGCCTCGTGGCCAACGAGAACGGACCACTCGGACTGCTCGATGTCGGCACGAGCGCAGGCCTGAACCTGGCACTCGACCGGTACCAGTACCGGTACGAGCCAGGCGGTGACGTGGGCAACGACTCACCGGTGGTGCTGTCATGCGGCACGCGAGGTGCCGTTCAAGTCCCCGACGCGCTCCCGCCGATCGGTAGTCGCCTCGGTCTCGACCGCAACCCAGTGGATCTCGATGACGAGGCCGAGGTGAGGTGGCTCGAGGCATGCGTCTGGCCCGATCAGGCCGAACGCTTCCATCGTCTGCGGGCGGCCGTCGAGCTGACTCGCCACCATCCTCCGCCGGTGCGGACCGGCGACGCCGTCGTCGATCTGGCGGCGGCGATCGAGCACGTCGGTCGCGATCACCACCCCGTTGTGACGAACACGTGGGTGCTCAACTATCTGGCGCCCGACGAGCGCACGGCGTACCTCGCCGTGCTCGCCGACGTGGGTGCCGAGCGCGACCTTTCGTGGATCTACGCCGAGTCACCGTCGCAGGTCGGCCCCGAGATCCCGGTACCCGAGGATCCCGATCTGGCACATACGACCGTCCTGACGCTGGTGCGGTGGCGGTCGGGCGAGCGCAGCGTGGCCCACCTGGGCGTGGCTCACCCTCACGGCGACTGGCTGCATTGGCACTGAGCCAATGCGAGATCGACGGACCGCTGCACGGCCCGCTGGCGACGAGTCGACAGCACCTCGTCGGCGACGACGTCGGTGCGGCTGACCGTGGCGCCGCCGGAACGGAAGAACCGCCTGCGCACCGAGCCGATGACCACGACCTCGTCGCCGGGGCCGAACTGGCGGCCGGCGCCAGGAGCGTCGAACCACGACACCGGTACCGAGGCCGTTCCCGCCCCGTCGACGGTCTTCACGTCGTATTGCACGACATCGGTCCCCGAGGCCAGCTCGGTGACGCGGGGCTCGCTCGTGACCTGAGCACGCAGGATGACGAGATTGTGCTCGCTCATGATGTTGCCTCCCTCGTTGTTGGGTTGCTGCACATCCTTCGAGGGGAAGCCGGTTGGCAACACCGTACCGAGGGGGTGTCTCACGCTCCTGGCGTCTGGAACCGCCACAGTCGATCGCGTGCCGTACTGATGCCGATGCGCGCCGACCGCATCGGTATCTCAGGCGACAGCGTGCCGTCGTCACCGATTCCGACACCAGCGTCGGAGCACAGGTCGGCACCGTCGTGGCTCATGTCGAGGCCGAGGGCCGACGCCACCTTGCCAGGACCGTTCGTCCAGTCCCTGGGCAACCGGACCGGGCGGCGGTCCGCCACGACGTCGAGCCCTGCGACGGGCACGACGGCGCGCACCAAGACGGCCTGGCCGTCACCCTCGGAACCGGTGACGACGTTGAGGCAGTGGTGCAGGCCGTACGACAGGTACACGTACAGCGTTCCACCGACGCCGAACATGGACCCGTTGCGCGCCGTGCGCCCGCGGAACGCGTGACTGGCCGGGTCCTCGGCCAGGTAGGCCTCCGTCTCGACGATGCGGCCGACCACGGGCCCGGACCACAGCAGCTTGTTCAGGAGGTCCGGTGCCACGACGAGCGCGTCGCGTGTGAAGAAGGACCGCTGGAGACGCTGCCCCCTCACGGCCGCAGTCGCTCGTCCTGTCTGGCGAGCATCTGTTCGTAGGCGATGATCTGGGCAGCGACGGGCCTCGGTC
>JACDHN010000337.1 GCA_013821025.1 Acidimicrobiia bacterium
GAGACCGAGATCGACCCGGTAGCTCCACGTCCCCCCGGCGCTGCGGGGCTTGCGCACAGTCCCCCTCATGACGACCACCGAAATCGCCTGTCCACGTCGCTCGTGGACGTTTCGTGGACACGACACACCGTCATGTGCGCTTGTGAATCAGTTGCTGTGTCTGTCTAGCTGGTCTTTCACTGGAGCCGGGTGCGGGAATCGAACCCGCGACCACATGATTACAAATCAAGTGCTCTACCAACTGAGCTAACCCGGCGAACGGGTCGAGGCTACTTCGACGGCGTACGGCGGTGGCGGGAGATCTCGTAGGTAGCGAGGGCGGCAGCGGCCGAGACGTTGAGTGAGCTCAGGCGCCCGAGCATCGGGATCGACACAACGAGGTCGCACCGCTGGCGCGTCAGTCGCGACAGACCAGCACCCTCGGCGCCGAGCACGAGACAGATGGCGTCGGCAGCCAGGTCACCGAGGTCGAACAGGCTTCGGTCGGCGGCGTCGTCGAGGCCTACGACCCACACCTTCGCCTCCTTGAGCCGCGCCAGAGCCGTCGGCAACCCGCCGACCAGTGAGAGCGGCACGTGCTCGATCGCCCCCGCCGACGACTTGGCCACTGTGGGGGTCACGTGCACGGCGCGATGGCGAGGCAGGATCACGGCCTCCACGCCGGCGCCGTCGCACGAGCGCACGATCGCTCCAAGGTTCCCGGGATCCGTGACGCCATCGATGGCGACGTAGAACGGCACACCCGTCCGGCGATTGAGCAACGACTCGAACTCCACGCCCGGCAACTCGGCGGCGTGGGCCAAGACGCCTTGCGGGGCGTCGGTGCGCGCCTCTGCCTCCAGCTTCCTGCGCGCCACGTACTGCACGGGCACTCGGCCGGCGCGCGCCAGTTCGACAATGTCGTCGACACCGTCGTCGCCCTCCAACTCGGACGAGATCCACACCTCGTGGACCTTGCGACGCCCGGCGATCAGCAACTCGCGAACCGGCTGTCGCCCCTCGATCTGCTTGCCGCCGAGTCCTTCGTCGCGCTTCGAACGGCGGCCGTCATCGGCGGCACCCGACTCTCGCCGGACGGGCCCGGTTCGCCCCGCCCCTCGCGAACGCGGCTGCTTCGACGCGACGGTGGCGCGCTTGGGGACGCCACGAGCTGGCGCCCGACGAGTCGATCCAGCAGACGACGATCCTCCTCGCGACGAACCTCCTCGCGACGGTCCCCCACGTGACGGTCCTCCTCGCGACGATCCTCCTCGCGACGAACCGCCACGTGACGGCCCACGCCCACTCATCTCGAGCTGTCCTCGGCCGAGCGCACGACGAGCGCGACCGCCATGCAGGCCACCCCTTCGCCGCGCCCGAGCGCGCCCAATCCCTCGGGGCGGCGTCCCTTGACCGTCACCGG
Source organism: Acidimicrobiia bacterium (assembly GCA_013821025.1). Taxonomy (GTDB): domain Bacteria; phylum Actinomycetota; class Acidimicrobiia; order Acidimicrobiales; family Ilumatobacteraceae; genus JACDHN01. Next base: position 1,403 of record JACDHN010000337.1, read on the forward strand.
CGCCTTGAGCACATCACTCAACCGCTCCTGCATCTCCTGGCGGCGGGCCGAGAGACGGGGGCGTTCGCACACGACTGAGCAGTCGACGTTTCCAGGCACCCACCCGGCGGCACGAAGTCGGACCACGACATCGCCGAGGATCTCGAGCGAGTCGGCATCGCGCCAGCGCTCATCGGTGTCGGGGTAGTGCTCGCCGAGGTCACCGAGCCCGCCGGCGCCGAGCAGGGCTTCTGCGATGGCGTGTGACACGGCGTCGGCGTCGCTGTGCCCGACGAGACCGGGTTCGCCCTCGAACTCGCATCCGCCGAGCATGAGCGGGCGTCCCGGATCACCGCTGAACTGGTGCACGTCGAAGCCATGCCCGACGCGCACCCCAGGATCCGTCATGTCGTCACCGCCGTCGGCTCCATGAGCCGGGTGGCGCTTGCCAAGTCCTCGGGCACCGTGATCTTGACGTTGGTGGCCTCACCGGCCACGACGACCACGCGCCCACCAGCGCGCTCCACGAGCACCGCATCGTCCGTGCCCTCGGCGCAACATGCGTGGGCTGCACGCAGAACGTCGGCCCGGAACGCCTGAGGCGTCTGTACCGCCACCAACGTGTCCCGATCCGGTGTGTCCACGACGACCTCACCGGCAACCACCTTGATGGTGTCGGGCACGGGGACACCGGGCACGGCGCCGTCGGCACCTTGCCGCACGGCGTCGATGACCCGGCCGTACAGTGCCGTCGACGCCAGCGGCCGGGCGGCGTCGTGCACGCACACCACGTCGGCGCCATCGGGTACGGCCGCCAGCCCAGCGCGCACGGACCGGCAGCGGGTGCTTCCCCCGGCGACGGAGCCCTCGCGCTCGGCGTCGTCGGAGGGCACCACCACGACCACCCCCTCGCTCACTTCCTCGGCGATGCGACGGGATCGATCGATGATCCGCTCGCCACCGAGCAGTTCGTACTGCTTCGGACGCCCGTATCGATCGCCACGACCGCCACCGACGACGATGGTCCAAACGCCGCTCCGATGCTCCTCAGCCACGCGCCGCAGGGTAGTACCGTGTCACCTGCCATGGCCCAAGACCCCGATCACGTGCCCGAGCTCCCAGAACTGCTCGCCGGCACGGACTTCTTCCGCGACGCGAGCACGCCGGCACTCACCGCGCTGGCCACTGTCGGCCGGAAGTACGAATTGGTGCGCAACGACACCTTGTTCGGTGAGGGTGATCCTCCCGACTGCCTGTACCTGGTCGCCCAGGGCCGTCTAGCGATCGCCATCGCCAACCCCATCGACCGGCGCGAGAGCGTCGTGGCGCTGATGGAGCCAGGTGACCTGTTTGGCGAGCTGGCGATGCTCGACGACGGTCCCCGCTCGGCGATGGCTCGTGCCCTCGAGCCGACCATCGTGTACTCCGTCCCCTACCGCCCGGTGCTCGACCTGCTCGAGTCAGAACCCCGGCTGCTGTGGAACGTCACCCGGCTGCTCGCCCAGCGCCTGCGGGCGATGGACGAGGCGCTCGCCGATTCGGTGTTCCTCGACGTGCCTGGTCGCACCGCCAAACGGTTGCTGGAACTGGCCGGCCACAACAACGAGTTCGTGCTGCCGATCACCCAGGAAGAGTTGGCCGGGATGGTCGGCGCATCGCGGGAACGGGTCAACAAGGCCCTCGCCAGCTTCGTGCGCCTCGGCTGGCTGGACCAGCAGGATCGTCGTTACGTCATCGTGGAGCGCGACAGGCTCGAGCTGCGCGCACGCTGACAGTTGAACCGCTGACCTACGCGGCATCCATCAAGCGTCGCGCCGATCGGTCGACAGTGCACCGAGCAGCCACAGACCGATCACCACGCAGGCGAAGTAGATGCCGCCGACGGTCGGGCTCAGCAGGTCCGACGTGTCCGAGCCCTCGTCGAACAGGTTCACCATCCGGAAGCCGGCGATGTA
>JACDHN010000338.1 GCA_013821025.1 Acidimicrobiia bacterium
GGGCGCCGCTGTGGTCGGCGCAACTGTGGTCTGCCCGGGCGGCTCGGTGCCGGGAGGAGGCGGTGCGGGTGCCCGGTCAGGCGTTACGAAACCCCGCGGCATCTCCTGTTGGTCTCCTCCACCGCCGATGCCGTAACCGATGACCTGGGTCTCGTAACGCACGATCCTCGTGACGCACTCCTGGCCGGGAAGGAACAGCCGCGCCGGGTACCGAGTGGGCGGCGGCGGCGCCGGCCAGTCGAACGACGGCTCGCCGGCCAGAGCCGGGTCCATGAACGTCTTCCAGATCAGGGCTGGGTAACGACCACCCTGCACGGCGTCGAAGTCGACGAGCTCTGGCACGTTGGCGCGGGTCATCTCGGTGTAACCGTCGGGGTCGCCGATCCAAACGGCCGTCGAGAGCTGAGGGGTGAAGCCAACGAACGTGGCGTTCGTGTTGTCCTGCTGGGTGCCCGTCTTGCCGGCGGCCGGGCGGCCGCCCGCGAGCGGGTACCTGTATGCCGTGCCGTCGGGGCCGAGCACCTTCTTCAGGATGTCGATGGTGGTCAGTGCAGCGTCGCGGTCGAGCACCGGCGTGCCGCCGTCGAAGTGGGTGTAGAGCGTCTGACCGCCGATGGTCTCCACCCGGTCCACGTAGTACGGATCGTGATGGACGCCCTCGTTGGCGATCGTCTGGGCACCGGCGGCCATGTCGAGCGCGCTGAGCTCGTTGGCGCCGGTGGCGAACGACAGCAGCGGCTGCGGGGCGCGGCGATCGTCACTCGACTGTCCCTTGTACAGGTATGGCGACTCGGCCATCCTGTACGTCGTGTCGACCACCCGGTTGAGGCCGACGATCTGCGACAGGCGGACGTAGGCGCAGTTGATCGAGTCGTACGTGTTCTTCTCGAGCGTGAACAGTCCGCCTTCGACGGCGTCCTTGATCTCGAACTCCTCGCCTGGCTGGTCCGGGATCGGGAACGAGCACGGATCGGCGCCGTCGATGATGTCGGCCGGCTCGGCGCCGGCCTGGACGGCGGCGGCGAGGATGAACAACTTGGCGCTCGATCCCGTCTGGCGAGGCGCCAGCGCCATGTTGACCTCGCCGCCGTCCTGGCCGGCCTGGAAGCCCTTGCCGCCGACCATGGCACGGATGGCGCCGGTCTGGGTGTCGAGTGACACGATCGCAGCGTCGATGCCGGCAGCGTTGGCAGGTAGCTGGTTGCGGGCCGCCGTTGCCAGGAGCTGCAGCACCGGATCGAGCGTCGTGTAGATGCGCACGCCGCCCCGGTACAGCGTGTTGTACCGTTCCTCGAACGTGGTGCCCAGGATGTCGGAGCGTTGCAGCAGGTACTCGCGCAGCGCCTCCGAGTAATAGGTACGCACGGTCTGCTCGGTCGGCAGCGAGCGGGGACGCTCGGGTAGCACGAAGTCGGTTGCCAGCACCTTCGCCTCGCGCCTGGTGATGTACTCATCGTCCACCAGCCGGTCGAGCACCTGAACGAAGCGCAGCCGGCTGCGCTCTGGCGCGTTGATCGGGTCGTACGTCGTCGGCGCTCGTACGAGTCCGGCGAGGAACGCAGCCTCGATGAACGTCAGCTCACCGACGCTCTTGCCGAAGTACGTCTCCGAGGCAGCCTGGATCCCGTAGGCGTTGTTGCCGAAGAACACCGTGTTCAGGTAGCGCTCGAGGATCTCGGGCTTGGTGCTCGACTTCTCCAGCATCTTGGCGTAGTGGATCTGCAGCAGCTTGTACCTGCCGTCGCGATCGAGCCCGGCCAGGAACTCGTTCTTCACCACCTGCATGGTGATGGTGGAAGCTCCCTGCTGGGGCGCGTCGGAGGCGAAGTTGGACATCGTGGCCCGGATCAGGCTGCGAAGGTTGACACCGTCGTGCTGGAAGAACTCCTTGTCCTCGACGGCGAGGAAAGCTGAGATGACGGCTTCAGGCACCTGGTCGAGCCCAACGGGCTGGCTGTTTTCGAGCTCGTAGATGTCGATCAGTCCGCCGTTGCGGTCGTAAACCTGCGACCGCTGCGAAAGTGGCTCGAAGTCGGGAAGGTCGATGGGCAGTTCCTCGTGGGAGTTGGCCACATGCCACAGCCTCGGGGCGACGGCGACCACCAGGCTGGTGACGAGCAGCGCTCCTGCGCTGACAGCCAGCGCCAAACGGAACACCCAGGTGAGAGGACGCACAGTGGCCGTCAGGCTAGTGGCTCACCCTGGACGGCGGACGGCAGAGGTCGGGCAGTTACTGTGTCGCCGTGACCACGGCATCAGGGCGTCCGTTCCGGTTCGGTGTGCAGCTGTCAGGGCCCGGCGAGTCGGGTGATCTGGCGGCGCTCGCCCGGACGATGGAAACGCTCGGCTACGACGTCGCCACGCTGCCCGATCACTTCGGCGACCAGTTGGCTCCGCTACCGGCGATGATGGCCATGGCGGCGGCGACCACGGAGTTGCGGGTCGGGGCGCTGGTGTTCGACAACGACTACAAGCATCCCGTGGTGCTGGCCAAGGAGTTGGCCACGATCGACGTCCTCAGCGCCGGACGGGTGGAGATCGGCATCGGTGCCGGGTGGATGAAGTCGGACTACGACGAGTCGGGCATCACCTACGACCGTGCCGGTGTGCGGGTGGACCGGTTCGAGGAGGGGTTGGCCGTCATCAAGGGAGTGATGGCCGACGGACCGTTCTCGTTCCAGGGTGAGCACTACACGATCACCGACTACGACGGACAACCGGTGCCGGTGCAGCGCCCGCATCCGCCGATCCTGATCGGAGGTGGCGGACCTCGCGTGCTGTCGATCGCCGCCCGCGAGGCCGACATCATCGGCATCAACGCCACGCTCTCGGCCGGCGTCATCGGGCCCGAGGCGATCGCCAGCATGACAGCAGAGGCGGTCGACGAGAAGATCGCCGTCGTGCAACAGGCGGCCGGTGACCGGCTGGGTGACATCGAGCTGAACATCAGGACGTTCTTCGTCTCCGTCACCGACGACCGCGATCAGGCGGTGGCCGACATGGCGGCGTTCGCCCGTGTCGACGACGAGCTGATCCGCAATACGCCGTTCGCCGTGATCGGCTCGCCCGATCAGATCGCCGACGATCTGCTGGCCCGCCGGGAACGATGGGGCTTCAGCTACATCACCGTGGGTGGCGAGGACGTCGAGTCCTTCGCCCCAGTGGTGGCGGCACTCGCCGGGCGCTAAGCGTCAGTCATCCCTCCGCAGCGGTGACGGCGAGGATCCGCCCGTCCTCGAAATCAGTGATCAGCAGCCGCTCGCCGTCGGCGAGTAGGTGTTGGGGGCGCTCGATGCCGGTGAGGAACGTCTCCGGGCGCACCGGGCCGTCACC
>JACDHN010000339.1 GCA_013821025.1 Acidimicrobiia bacterium
CCGAGCAACTGCTGCAGTCGAACTCTGAGATCACGGCGATCTACGCCCACAACGATGAAATGGGCCTCGGTGCCGTGACCGCCGTCGAGGCTGCCGGAAAGGCGCCCGGTGACGACATAAAGATCGTGTCGATCGACGGGACCCGCAACGCCGTGCAGGCGATCGTCGACGGGCAGATCAACGCGGTGATCGAGTCGAACCCGCGGTTCGGTCCGCTCGCCTTCGAGACCGCCCAGAAGTTCTACGATGGCGAGGCGATCCCCGAGGACGTCATCATCGAAGACGACGAGTACAACAGCGAGAACGCCGAGGAGAACCTCGACAAGGCCTTCTGAACCCCGACACGCCGTTCGTGAGCAACTCCGACACCATCGTCCGCACGGCACACACCGCAACGGCCGTACTGGAGACCGTCGGGGTGGACAAGTCGTTCGGCGGGGTCGATGCCGTCCGCGATGTCGACTTCTCGCTCGCCGCAGGTGAGATCCGCGCCTTGGTCGGCGAGAACGGCGCAGGCAAGTCGACGCTGGTCAAGGTGTTGACCGGCGTGTACCCGCCCGATGCCGGTGAGATCTACTTCGAAGGCGAACCCGTCACGTTCTCCCGCCCCCTCGACGCCCAGCATGTCGGGATCTCCACCGTCTACCAGGAGGTAAACCTGGTCCCGCTGCTGTCGGTGGCCCGAAACATCTTCCTCGGGCGCGAGCCTCGCGGGCGGCTCGGCCTGGTGGACGTCGACGAGATGAACGACCGGGCACGCGCCATCACCTCACGATTCGCCATCGATCTCGATGTCACCGAGGAACTCGGACGGCTGGGCCTTGGCGCTCAGCAGATGGTCGCGCTTGCCCGCGCGGTCTCCGTCGAGAGTCGCGTCGTCATCATGGACGAACCGACGTCGTCACTGGAGGCCCGGGAGGTGGCGACCCTGTTCGAGGTTGCCCGCAATCTGCGCGACGAAGGGGTCGGGCTGGTGTTCGTGTCGCACCGGCTCGACGAGCTATGGCAGCTATGCGACTCGGTGACCATCCTGCGCGACGGGCGCAACGTGCACAGCGGTGCGATGGCCGATCTCGACCGGCTGACGTTGGTGTCAATGATGCTCGGGCGCGACGTCGACGAGGTCGTCGAGCACGGCGCCACCGAATTCGGCGACTCACACCTCCAAGGGCGAGATCCGGTGCTGTCGGTGTCGGACGTCGAGGTCCGCAACCGCCTTCACGGGGTCACCTTCGACGTGCGACCGGGCGAGGTCGTCGGGCTCGCCGGACTGCTCGGCTCGGGACGCAGCGAAACGGTCAAGGCCGTGTACGGCGCGCTGCACAGCCAGTCGGGCAGCGTCGAGGTCGCCGGCCGGCGGATCAAGCCCAACTCGGTGCGGGGCGCCCTGCGGGCGAGTGTGGCGATGCTCTCAGAGGACCGCAAGGCGGAGGGCATCATCTCCGACCTGTCGGTGCGCGACAACATCGCACTCGCCGTGCTGAGCCGCTGCTCGCGGGCCGGTTTCGTCTCCGAATCGGCGATCGACCGGCTGGTGGAGACGTTCGTCAGGCGATTGCAGATCAAGGTGTCCAGCCCTCGCCAGAAGGTGCGCGAGCTGTCTGGCGGCAACCAGCAGAAGGTGTTGCTGGCGAGATGGCTGTGCACAGAGCCAACGGTGCTGCTGCTCGACGAGCCAACGCGCGGTATCGACGTGGGCGCCAAGAGCGAGGTCCAGGCGCTGATCGACGAGCTGGCCGAGCAGGGACTCGGCGTGGTGTTGATCTCCAGCGAGATGGAGGAACTGGTGGAGGGCGCCGACCGGATCGTCGTGCTGCGAGACGGCCATGTCGAGGGCGAGCTCGACGGTGCAACGTTGAGCAGTTCCGAGCTGCTGGCGGCACTCGCCGGCGACATCGCCACAGCCGACGCCCTGGCGCAGGAACACGCCGATGGCTGACGCCGGTCCGGCGCGAGTCCCGACGCTGGAGGCGATCGACGAGAAGTTCGGGCCACCGGAACAAACCGATCAGCCGAGCGGATACTTCCGCAGAATGGTCGACGCCGATTGGCTGCGACGCAACGGCGTCTACGCGACGCTGGCGCTGTTGATCGGCGTGAATGTGGTGATCACCGACAACTTCGTCAGCTCCAACACGCTGCGGCTGCAGCTGGTGCAGGTGGCGCCGGTGCTGATCGTCGCCCTCGGCATGGCGCTCGTGATCGGTACCGAGGGAATCGACCTGTCAGTCGGAGCGACCATCGCCCTGGCGGCTGCGATCATCCCGCTGTACATCGGGTACGGTGCGCCTGGCGCGATCGGTCTCGCCCTCTTCGCCGGCGTCGTGACGGGCAGTGTCGCCGGGCTGCTGGTCGCCGGCGTCGGCGTGCAACCGATCGTCGCCACGCTCGGCATCATGGTCGCTGGTCGCGGGGTGGCCAACCTGCTCGGTGGCGAGATCAAGAGCATCCGAGACCCTGCGATCGTTTCGCTCGGCACGGACTCGGTGGCCGGTGTGCCGTACGTCGTCGTGATCGCCGGCGCAGTCTCGCTGGTGGTGTGGGGCGTCGTGCGTCACAGCACCTACGGACGCCAACTCGTCGCCATCGGCGGCAACAAGCGGGCCGCCGAGCTCGCAGGGCTCCCGGTGAAGCGGGTGCTTGCCACCACGTACGTGGTCAGCGGCGTGCTCGCTGCCCTCGCCGGGGTGCTGCTGGCGGCACGGTCCAGGGCGAGCGACCCCACCAAGATCGGCCTGCTGATGGAGCTCGCCGCGATCACCGCTGTCGTCGTCGGCGGTACGCCGCTGTCGGGCGGTCAGGTGCGGATCGTCGGCACCATCGCCGGAGCGCTTCTGATCCAGCTCATCGGCGCAACGCTGATCGCCCACGACATCCCCGACTCCACGGCGCAGATGGTGCAGGCCGTGATCGTCGTGGCCGCCGTGTACGTCCAGCTCGGTGTCCGCAGGGCGAACCGATGACCGCCGTGGAGCTCTCCGAGCCGACGCACCCCGCGGTGTCACGCCCGACAACTGGAGCCAGGGCGGCGAGGGTGTTGCAGCGGCAGGGCGCCCTGGTGATCCTCGTCATCGTGGTGGTGTCGGCGAAGTTCGGATTCGATCGCTTCGCCACCACGAGAAACGTGACCAGCATCGCCGAGCAGGCGTCGTTCCTCGGGTTCGTCGCGCTGGGGATGACCTTCGTCATCCTCTCGGGGGGTATCGACCTGTCGGTCGGATCGGTGTTCGCACTCGGTGGCGTCCTCGCTGCGTGGGGCTCCCAACACGGCACATGGCTGGCAGTGCTGCTGCCGATCGTCGTCTGCTCGGCGATCGGCCTGGCTCAGG
>JACDHN010000086.1:0-5153 GCA_013821025.1 Acidimicrobiia bacterium
GCACGTTCTCGTTGGCCACACCGTCGACGCGGAACCCGTACTTGGTCTCGATGTGCCTGATGGCGAGCTCGACCTTCGGGCCGTACTCGCGACTGCCCCCGGTCATGTAGCCGACGGCGTGCAGGTGGGCCTTGAGGCAGGCGACGGCGTTGTTGCGGTCGCCGAGCTGCAGCGACTGCGACACCTTGCACGGTGGCCGAGCCGGACGGTTCTTCCACATGCCGAGCGATCGCAGGAACTCCTCGGTGACCACCTCGTCGCGCGGCATGCCGCGCTTCTCCTTGAGGAAGCCGACGGCTTCGCGAGCTGGGTACACGTACTCGTAGCCGGCACCGACGGCGAACCCGTACGAGTCGAGCGCCTTGCGCAGGCAGTACACCTCGTTCAGCTTGTCACCAGAGCGAAGCACCCGTGAGATCTTGCAGTCGGTGGGTGCCGTTGGCTGCTTCCACGCTCCGAGTTGGCGCAACGTCCACTCGTCGACGAGCCCGTTGTATGCCCCTCCCCGCACGGCCTTGAAGTACTTGACGGCCTCGACCGTGTCGCTGCCGAAGCGGTTGTCGAGCTGGAGCCGGAAGCCCCGCGAGATCAACCGCTGTTCAAGGCATTTCACGAGACTGAGCCGGTCGCCCGGGAACAGTGTGCGAGACACGGTGCACGTCGGGTTGCGGATCGCAGCGGGCGGCGGGCTGTAGATGCCGAGCGCAATGGCCGTGCGCTCACCGACCACGCCGGAGGGATCGAGCCCGCGCGATCGCTGGAACTCTTGCACCGCCCGCTCGGTGTACGCGCCGAAGTCACCGTCTGCTCCGCCGACGACCTCGATCCCCTTGTCCATCAGCGCTCGCTGCACGGTCACCACCCGGCTGCCGTAGTCGCCCCGCCGTACCGCTGTCCAGCTGATGGCGGCACCCTGGGCGGGTGCTGGCGTGACCGTTCTGCCGGCCATCACGCTGTCGACTTGGTTCGTGACGAACGCCATCAGCGCGAACCCGCCGCTGTAGCTCATGTGCACGCCGTCGCTGGCCACCCAGTCGGGGCGGTTGGCCGAGTAGGTAGCCCAGTCGGAAACTTGGAGGTAGCCGCGGTACTGCACCGCTTTTTGCAACAGGATCCTGTTGTTGTCGCGAAACGTGTACGAGTCGGAGCGGTACTCGGGCGACACGTAGGTGACGTCGGCCGTGCGCATCGTCAACCACATCACCTTGTCGATCCCCTGGCTGCGGGCCTCCGCCACGATGGCGTCGACGGCCTCGTCGAACTGGTAACCGGGATCGTTGTAGCCGGTCATCAGCACCAGCACCCTGCCCCATTGCCCGCGCAGGCGGCGCAGTACCGTCAGCGCGTTCTCGGGGGCGTAACCCTCACGACCCCGACACGACACGTTGATGGTGCGGCGGCACGATTCGGCGTCGAACACGAAGTTGTACTCGTACAGATCGCCGTACGTGTTGTACCAGCGCACGCCCGACAGTGTGGAGTCACCGATGATGCCCATGTACGGGGCGTTTCCGGCGCCGCGGTAGATCTTGGTCGTGTAGGCCGCCGCGTGCTCAGCCGGGGTGACGAGCGTGGTCACACTCAGCAGCGTCAGGAAGGCGACGGCGAAAGCCACAACCTGAGTTCTGACACGCGGTCGATCGGTCATCGGTGCTCACAGGGGTAGAGGAAGGCGCGCAGGGGCGCAGAGCAGTGACGGCCGCTGCACCGGGGTCGACTGATCCTAACGCACCGGATGCCGACGGTCCGCAGTCCTGCAGGATGTCAAACACGGGCGACGTCGATGTTGCCGCTGACGGTCTCGAGCTGGAGGCGGACGCGATCATCGCCGTCCGAAGGGGCATCGGTGGCGTCGAGATCGTTGCGCACCTTGCCACTCACGGTGTTCACGTCGAGCCAGACGGCCGTGCCGTTGACGATCCCGGCGGAGATGTCGCCAGAGGCAGCCCGCACCTTGATGTCGCCGGCGCGGATCGACTCGATGCGGACATCACCCGAACCCGTCTTGGCACTGATCTCTTCGGCGGCCTCGCCGACGTACACGTTGCCGCTGCCGGTCTTGACCACCACAGCCGACCCGCCGCTTCCGAGACGGACGTCGCCAGAACCCGACAGGACGGACGCCGAGCCGGCCACGGCGCCGATCTCGACGTTGCCGGACCCGGACTTGACGTCGAGGTCGCGATCGACGGCGTCGATGCGCAGGTCACCGCTACCGGCGCCAAGCCGCGCCGAATCGAGCAGGTGTCCGAGCATCACGTCTCCACTGCCCGTTCCGACAGTCGTGGTGCCGAAGTTGCCGGTCGCCGTGATGTCGGCAGAACCCGAATGCACAGAAAGCGCTGTTCCATCGGGAGCGGTCACGCGCAGCACGAGATCGTTGAAGCGGCCGAGCCAACCTCCTGAGCGTCTCGGCACCTTGACGATGATCTCGTCGCCGTGCTGCTCGATCGTCGTGGCTTCCACGAGCTGGCGGGCCGATTCGCTGTCGCGGCGCGGCTGCAGGTCGATGGTGGTCTCCGACACGTCGCCCGTGGAGATGGCGATGGATCCGGCGCCGAACTCGACGTTGAGGCGCGGCGGAGTCGGGGTGGGGAACGTGGTCATGGAAGTGCTCCTTGGTGTGCGCAGTTCGATGGTTGGTTGACTGTCAGCGAGCCCAGCCCGTGATGCGACGGCCGCTTCCCCGCCGTTCCTGACGGCCGCCCGGATGCCGGGTGGCGTCTCGCATCGCATCGACGAGCCAGGTGTTGACGGACTGGCGGCTTCGGTTGGCCGCCTCTTCGACACGTTGCTTGAGCGTCTCGGGGAGCCGCAACGTGATCCGGGCAGTGGCACCGTCGTCGACCTCGGCGGCTTCATCCGCCTCGCCGGACGGCGAGAGGCGCCCCGCCTCGTCTCCTGGTGGCGGCGCTGAGACCACGAACTCCGGGGTCCGCCCCCGGAACCGCAACTCCACCGTCCGGCCGTCGAGCTCGGCGGTGATCTCGGCGGTGGCATCGGCCAACGCCTCCAACAACGCCATGCGCACGGCCGCATCGAGGGATGCAGCCAGCCGTTCGGCGGCTTCGACCATCTGGTCGCCGCCACAGGAGGCGGCAGCTACGAGGTCGATCCGCAGCCGTTCTACGTATCCGCTGATGTCCACACAAGTCAGTATGACGTCAGAGTGATGTCATATCAACACCAATTCGATGTCACCCGTTCGACGACGATCGTTCGGCACCGCTCAGCGGGCGGTGAGCACGTCGACGAGCAGGGTGCGCACTGCCTGATCGAACGCGTCGGCCTCGTTGAGCCCGAACATCGTGACGTTGGCGGTCCTGCCACGGGCGTTGGCGCTCATCGACACCACCTGCGTCGGGAACGGCGCCGCTGCCGTGGCCGACGAGAACACCGCGATCCGCTGCAGCTCGACCTCGCCGGCAGATCCCGGCAGGGCCACCGATCCGGCCCCGTTCTCGAAGAAGGCATCGGCACTTGCCGGCATGCACTCGGCGAGCGCTTGCTGGCGTTGCGACCAGTCGGCCCCGGATTCCTCGATCAGCTGCAGCCTGATGATCAGCACGCCGTCGGGGTCTGGATCAAGGCCGTTGACCTTGCGCTCGGCCCAGGGCCCGCCGTCGTCGAGCGCCACGACATAATCGGGGCAGGTGACCACACCACGGAACGCATCGAGCTCGCTCCTCGGGATCGAGCTTTCGTCGACTCCCGATTGCAGGTCGCGCGCCGTCCAATCACCCGGCACCCCGAGCTGTTCGGCGCTCGGTAGCCGTGCCGCCAGCCGGGCCCCCGCTGCGGTGCGGGGATCCTCGGTAGCAGGCGCGGTGCCGGTCTCGGTAGCGGGTGGGGTGGCGGTTGTCGGGCGTGGCGTCGGCGGCGTGGTGTTACCCGGCGCGGTGCCGACCGTCGGACGGGTCGTGGTTTCGGTACGCGGCTCGGTCGCCGGCTCGGCTGTCGGCTCGGTCGGCGGGACCTGAGTCGGGACGGTGGGCGGTTGGGTGGGCGTCACCGTGTCCGGCGCTGACGACCCGGCGGGCGCCACCGTGTCCGGCCCTGATGATGCTGTGGACACCGGGTCAGTCGCTGCGCGTGTGTCCTGTGTGGTCGATCCGCTGGTCGTGACCGCAGCAGTGGCCGGCGTCGTCGCCGTTCCGGTGGCCGATGGGTCCTTGTCGTCGGGCGAGCATCCGACGACGAGGCACGTCAGCACCAGCGCCGCCGCCGCTCGCCGGGCATTGGGCATCACCGGTTGCTCAGTCGCTGCTGGAAGGCGTATCCGCATCGGCGTCGGAGGTGGCCGTGGTGGCCAGCTCGACGGAGGCGGGAGGCACGAACCCCTCGACGCCGGAGAACGTGATGCGCCGTTCGCCGGCCTTGTCGGGATCGTCCTCGGTGTCGACCACGATGATCTGGCCGGCGTGGAACTCCTTGTACAGCAACTTCTCCGACAGCGGGTCCTCGACCAGCCGTTGGATGGCCCGGCGCAGTGGACGAGCGCCGAGCTGGGGGTTGTAGCCCCTCGCCGCCAGCAGCTCCTTGGCCGACTGGGTCAGCTCGATGCCGAGACCCTGGCCTTCGAGCTGGGTGATCAGCCGCTTGGCCATCATGTCGACCATCTGCATCACTTCGCTGCGGTCGAGCTCGTGGAACACGATGACCTCGTCGATGCGGTTCAGGAACTCAGGCCGGAAGTGGTCCTTCAGGGCGTCGTTGACGCGCTCCTTCATCCGCTCGTAGCTCATCGCCGAGTCGGCTGTGGTGAACCCGACGTTCGCCTTGCGCAAGTCTTGCGTGCCGAGGTTGGAGGTCATGATCAGCACGGTGTTGCGAAAGTCGACGGTGCGGCCCTGGCTGTCGGTCAAGCGACCTTCTTCGAGGATCTGCAGCAACGTGTTGAACACGTCGGGGTGTGCCTTTTCGATCTCGTCGAACAGCACCACCGAGAACGGCTTACGCCGCACGGCCTCGGTCAGCTGGCCGCCCTCTTCGTACCCGACATAGCCGGGAGGCGAGCCGACGAGGCGGCTGACGGTGTGCTTCTCCATGTACTCGGACATGTCGAGCGTGATCAGCGCGTTGTCGTCACCGAACAGGAACTCGGCCAACGTCTTGGCCAGCTCGGTCTTGCCCACACCGGTCGGGCCGAGGAA
>JACDHN010000086.1:5163-8720 GCA_013821025.1 Acidimicrobiia bacterium
GGTACGCCGGATGGACTGCGAGACGGCGGCGAGCGCGTTGTGCTGGCCGATCATTCGCTTGTGCAGCTCGGCTTCCATGTTGAGGAGCTTCTGGGTCTCCTCCTCGGTGAGCTTGTAGACGGGGATCCCCGTCCAGATGCTGAGCACCTCGGCCACGGCTTCCTCGTCGACCTCGTCGAACAGGTCGACACCCTCTGCGCGGACCTCGGCCTCTTTGGTGGTCTTCTCCTCGAGCAGCGCCTTCTCCTGGTCGCGTAGGCGGCCTGCCTCTTCGAAGTGCTGCTCTTCGACGGCCGCCTTCTTCGCCTCCTGCACGTCGTTGAGCTTCTGCTCGATCTCGCGCAGATCCGGTGGCGTGGCCATGCGCTTGATGCGCAGGCGACTGCCGGCCTCGTCGATCAGGTCGATGGCTTTGTCGGGCAGATGGCGATCGGAGATGTAGCGGTCGGCCAGGTTGGCCGCCGCTACGAGGGCCTGGTCGGTGATGGTGACCCGGTGGTGTGCCTCGTACTGGTCGCGCAACCCCTTCAGGATCTCGATCGTGTGCGCAAGCGTCGGCTCCTCGACTCGCACCGGCTGGAAACGCCGCTCGAGGGCGGCGTCCTTCTCGACGTACTTGCGGTACTCGTCGAGCGTTGTGGCGCCGATCGTCTGCAGCTCGCCGCGAGCGAGCATCGGCTTGAGGATGGAGGCGGCGTCGATGGCGCCCTCTGCGGCGCCTGCCCCGACGAGCGTGTGGATCTCGTCGATGAACAGCAGGATGTCGCCGCGGGACTTGATCTCCTTGAGCACCTTCTTCAGGCGTTCCTCGAAGTCGCCCCGGTAGCGGCTTCCCGCCACGAGGGCTCCGAGGTCGAGCGTGTAGAGCTGCTTGGCACGCAGCGTGTCGGGCACGTCGTTGGCCACGATCATCTGTGCCAGGCCCGCCACGATGGCGGTCTTGCCGACGCCGGGCTCGCCGATCAACACCGGGTTGTTCTTGGTGCGCCGGGAGAGGATCTGCATGACCCGTTCGAGCTCACGGGTGCGGCCGATGACCGGATCGAGCTTCTTCTCGTACGCCATCTGCGTGAGGTTGCTGCCGAACTGGTCGAGGATCTGGCTGCCGCCCTTCTCGACGGGGTCGTCCTTGCCGCCGCCGCCGGGACCGACACCGGCACCGGCCGAGGAGGACTCGCTCTGACCTGCAGGGCCTTGATATCCCGAGAGCAGCTGGATGACCTGCTGGCGCACGCGACTGAGGTCGGCGCCGAGCTTCACGAGCACCTGGGCGGCGACACCTTCGCCCTCGCGGATCAGCCCGAGCAGGATGTGCTCGGTGCCGATGTAGTTGTGGCCCAGCTGCAACGCCTCACGCAGCGAGAGCTCGAGCACCTTCTTGGCGCGCGGCGTGAACGGGATGTGCCCCGACGGCGAGGAGCCGCCCTGGCCGATGATCTCCTCGACCTGGTTGCGCACCGCCTCGAGCGAGATGCCGAGGCTTTCGAGCGCCTTCGCGGCGACACCTTCGCCCTCGTGGATGAGTCCGAGCAGGATGTGCTCGGTGCCGATATAGGAGTGGTTGAGCAGCCGTGCTTCCTCTTGGGCGAGGACGACGACCCGGCGGGCCCGATCGGTGAAGCGTTCGAACATGGGCGTCCTTTCACATCAGGGACGACGAGCGTTCACTTTACCGGTGCGGTGCGACATCCGCCGGGAGGGTGTCCGGTCGGCTCACCTGGCAACGAAGTGGAGGCGACTGGCCTAGCCTGACGGTCGTGTCCGACGCCCCTGCGACGTCTCCACTGCTCACGCTGACGTCGATGGATCGCGATCGGGAGCGGATCGAGGCGGCGATGCAGGCAGCCGTGGTGACGACCGATCCGCACCTGACCGAACTGGCCTCGCATCTGTTGACGGCAGGCGGCAAGCGGCTGCGGCCGGTGATGACGGTCGCCGCGTCCCAGGTCCTCGGCGCTGGAGCCGTCGACGATGCCGTGCGAGGTGGCGTGGCGTGCGAGCTCGTGCACCTGGGGTCGCTGTACCACGACGACGTGATGGACGAAGCGCCGCTGCGGCGCGGCGTCGAGACGGTCAACGCCAAGTGGGGAAACCTGCAGGCCATCCTCGCCGGCGACCTCCTGCTGTCGCGGGCGTCGGAGATCGCTGCGTCGCTCGGTACGGAGGTGGCGGCGCTGTTGGCCCGCACCATCGGCTGGCTGTGCGAGGGCCAGATCGAGGAGCTTCGCCACACGTACGACACGACCCGCAGCGAGGACAGTTACCTGCGATCGATCCAGGGCAAGACTGCGTCGTTGTACGGCACGGCGGCTCGCATCGGCGGCATCGTCGCCGGATGCGATCGTCCCGTCGTCGAGGCGTTGACCGAGCTCGGTGCCAACTACGGCATGGTGTTCCAGATCGTGGACGACATTCTGGACATCACGGCCACCGAAGATCAGCTCGGCAAGCCGGCGGGCCACGATCTCGTGGAGGGCGTGTACACACTTCCGGTGCTGCGCACCCTGCACAGCGAGTTGCCGGCGGCGGCCGAGCTGGCGGCCCTCCTGGGCAAGCCGCTCGATGCCGACGATCGCGCAGAGGCTCTCGATCTGGTCCGCTCCAACGAGGGTATCGCCGGCGCCATCGCCAGGGCTCGCGTGTACGTGGAAGCGGCCGAATCCTGCTCGGACATGCTGCCCGGCAGCAAAGCCACCGACGCTCTGGGCCAGGCGGCCCGCTCGCTGCTCGACTCCGTGTCCGCCGCCGCCACCTGATCTTCGGTGGCGGCACAGCCGCTCAGTTCAACTCCACGAGCTGGTCGTCGTCGCCTGGCGTCTCTCGCGGGCCCAGGACCACCTCGTCGCCGAGAAGGCGTTGGGGGACGAGGAACTCGGCTCGCTCCGAGCCGAGCAACGCCAGGCGCGCCGAGGCGCACGGGGTCCGAGCCTGCTCGACGACGACACCCACATAATCGTTGCGGGGGACCGCCACGTTGCGCTACCCAGACCTCGACGATGATGCTTTCGCGCACGCATACCCGCTGGAGCTCTTCGAACTGCTCGATGAGATGCGCCCGGTCGCCGGTTCGCAGCAACGTTCCGGAGTCGGTGGAGCAGTTGCCGTATACGCGTAGTACGGCGAAGTCGTCGGGAACTCTCAACGCTTGCAGCGCCGCCGCCGCCGTTCCCGGCGAGCTGTTGTCGTACAAGACGTCGCCGATCGCAGTGATCGCGGCGTCGCGGGACTCGGCATCTGTTCCGCAGGCCGTCGTGACCAGGGCGGCGCCGACGAGCACAGCGCAGGCCGACGTTCGCAGCCGGCGTGGGGTTGAGTTCATGGAGGTTTGACGTCGGCCTCCTGGGGGCCGGGTCCCGGCGCTAGGGGTCAGCGACCAGAGCGCGCCTCGTCGTAGCGCCGTAGCGCCTCCTCGCGCTCGGCGGCGTGGTCGACGATCGGCGCCGGGTCGCGAACACGGCGTGGCCCGTCATTCGAGTGTCGAGTCTCGCCAGGATCTGGCGGGGGTGGACGCACCCGAAGTGCAGGTAGGGCGACAGTCGGCTCGTGCGGTCATCGGC
>JACDHN010000340.1 GCA_013821025.1 Acidimicrobiia bacterium
GCAAGCTGTGGATCGCCTTTGCAGCACGGGTGGCGGGCTCCGTCGTCGTCGACGACGGAGCTCGCCGAGCCGTCGTGGAACGGGCCACGAGCCTGCTACCGGCGGGGGTGGTGAAGGCCGAGGGCAGGTTCGTGGCCGGCGAGACGGTCGACGTGCGCTCAGCCGACGGTCGCGTTTTCGCCAGGGGGATGGTGTCGGTCGATGCTCTCGACCTGGCCCGCATCGCCGGTCTGCACACACGCGATCTGCCCGACGGTCTGGTGCACGAGGTGGTCCACCGCGACGACCTCGTCCTCCTCCCCGAATGAGTCCGTTCTGTTCACAGAACGGAGGGGTCAGGTGGGCTTGTTGGTGTCGCCGGACGTGCTCGGCTGTGGGGCGGCCTCCGGCGTCGCCTCTGACGTGTTCGCCGGCGTGTCGGACCCCTGGCTGACGGCTGGAGCGCCACTGTCGAGTCCGAGCTCGGCGCGCAGCTCGCTGAGTCGGCCCTGGGCCTCGATGTTGGATGTCGCCTGCTCGACCTCGAGCATCCGCGACTCCACGGAGACCTCGGTCAGCTCGCTCGTCGCCTTTGCCCTGGCGTAGCGGGCCTGGATCTTCTCCTGTACCTCGTTGAGGGTGGGAACGTCCTCGCCGACCTGCTCGTTGAGCTGAGCCATCGCCGAGTTCATCTCCTCCTGCATCTTCGCCTGCTCGAGCTGCGACAGCAGCTTGGACTTCTCGGCGATCTTCTCCTGCAGGAGACGGCTGTTCTGCTGCACGGCAGCCTTGGCCTGATCGGAGGCCTCCGCCGACTCGAGCACCATCGACTTGAGGCTCTCCACGTCCGTTTCCACCTGGATCAACCGATTGGCGATCGACTCGGCGGCGCCGTTGTACTGAGTGGCCTTGTCCGAGTTGCCAGCCTTGTCGGCGTCGGCGGCCATGATCAACGCCTGGCGAGCGTTGGCGTTGAGCTTCTCGAGCTCGGTCATCTTGTTGTTCAGTCGGATCTCGGCCTGCTTCTGGCTGGCGATGACGCTGGCGGCCTGATCCTTCAGCCGCTTGTGCTGGTTCCGGGATTCGGAGATCGCCTGCTCGAGCTGAACCTTGGGGTCGGCCCGTTCCGCGAACTTGCTGCCGGTGCTGGCCGTCAAGTACTTCCACCACTTGCGAAGGAGTTTGAACATAGGGCCGAAGCCTAGGCGCCACCGGGGAGAACACGCCGACGGATGGCGTTCACCTCTGGCGCTCGCAGGGCGAGCAGCGCGATCACGTACGCGACGATCCCGGCGAGGCCGGCGACGGAGAAGCGGACGGCGCCTCCGATGCCGACATTGCCGCCGACGTTGCGAGCCACGACCCATGCCGCCTCGCCGCCGAGGGCACCGGCGACGAGCATTCTGGCCAGGCTGGAGAACACTTCCCGCAGCGGGAACGTGTGCACCTTGCCGGCCAGCACGGCCAGCGCCCACACAGCGGCGATGGCATAGGCGAGCGCGAACGAGGCACCGAGGCCCATGACGTCGTAGCGACGGACGAGGATCACGGCGAGCACGATGTTCAGCAAGTTCTCGCCGACGTTGATCAAGAACGGGGTGCGGGTGTCATGGTGGGCGTAGAACCCGCGCAGCACGAACAGGTACACCGAGAACGCGCACAGCCCCAATGCGAAGCCGGCGAGGGCCCTGGCCGTGATGTCGGCGTCGGCCGAAGAGTACTCACCGTGCTGGAGTAGCGCGCCGACGATCGACCGGCGCAGCACGAACATGAGGATCCCGGCTGGCAGCGTCAGCAGCGACACCAGACGGATGCCGAGCGACGTGCGATCCACGAACGTGCCACGGTCGCGCCGCGCTACGGCCTGGGCCATCTCGGGGATGAACGTCGTCGCGATCGAGACGGCGAGCAGCCCGTGGGGGAGCACGAAGAACGTGTAGGCGTCGAAGTAGGCCGACGTGTCGCCGGACCCCGGGTCGGCGAGGTTGCGGATCACTGCGACGCTCGCCTGGTTGGCGACGACGTACCCGAGCGTCCAGCCCGACATGATGGCGAGCTTGCGCACGGCGGGGTGCTTGAGGTTCCACACCGGGCGGAACGAGAAGCCCGTCCTGCGGACTGCTACGACGAGCGTCAGCGCCATGGCGGCGATGCCGACCGTGGCGCCGAGCCCGAGGGTCAGCCGGAGTCTGGTGTTGTCGAGCACCCTGAGGTACGACCAGCCGCCATCTCCCGCATCGCCGGCATCCCCGGCATCGGGCAGTGACAGCAGGGCGGCGATGGTGATCACGTTGGCGAGCACGGGCGACCATGAGGCGGCGAAGAAGCGGCGTCGCGAGTTCAACAGCGCGCTGACCAAGGCGGTGAGCCCGTAGAACAGGATCTGGATCAGGAAGATCCTGGTCAGCATCGTCCCCGCCCGCCGGAAGGAGTCGGCGTCCACCTCGCCCGAGACGTTGATGCTGTAGATGCGGAAGACCAGTGGAGCGGCGATGAGCGCCACCGCCGTGATGACCAACAGCGCCACGGACGCCACCGTGATCACGGCATTCGTCGACTCATCGTCGTCCTTCTCGTTGAACGAGGTGAACAGCGGCACCAATGATGCCGACAGCACCCCGCCGAGCAGCAGCTCGTAGACGATGTTGGGTGTTTCGTTGCCGATGCGGTACAGATCGCCCAGCGCTGCCTTCCCGATCACGGCGGCGAGCACCATCACTCTGAGCAGACCCGTGAGGCGCGAGAGCGCCGTCCCAGCGGCGACGACCATGTTGGAGCGGAGCAGACTGCTCACGACGTAAGCGCTCGCTCCCTGCGGTAGCTCACGCCTCGTTGATTTCCTCGACCGCCAGGCGCAAGCCCTCCATCTCCACGACGAGCTCGTCTACATCGTCGGCGAACTCGACAGAATCACTGGACCCGACGCTGACCTCCGTTGCTCGCGCTGCCAGTTCGTCGAGCCGCGTCTGGGCGAGGCGCAGCTTGTCGGCGGTCTCGGACGACAGTGCCTTGAGGCGGTCGGCCGACTGCAGCTGCGACTGTACGGAACGGACGGCGGCAGCGACATCGTCGGACGGGGCGCCGCCGGACTGCAACTCGAGCGTGTTCAGCTTGGAGCGCAACGCCGTCGGGTCGAGCCGCCGCACGGCGTCGTCGATCTCGTCACCGCGGCGGGCCACGTTCCACACCTCGGCCAGCCCGGCATCGAGACGTTGTGTGATCTGCGCCATCCGGTCCTTGAGCGGGCCGTCGGTCGTGCGATTCACCGTGTCGTGCACGTTGCGACCGGCGCGCTGTGCATTGGTGACGAAGCGGCGCCAGGGCTCGGAGATGGCGAACGGGTCGATAG
>JACDHN010000341.1 GCA_013821025.1 Acidimicrobiia bacterium
CTGTGCCGACCACGGCGTGGCGTTTGCCGAACATGTCAGTGCCTACCCGGTAGAGGTCACCGCAGCGGCCCTGGCGGCGCACCGGCAAGGTAAGGCGACGATCAGCGTGTTCGCCGAACAGCTCGGTTCGGACATCTCGATGATCGATGTCGGCGTCGGTCGTCCCACCGGTGACATCCGCTCGGACGACGCGCTCGAACCCGGTCGGTTCGATGAGATCGTGGAGATCGCCGTCACTGCGGTCGAAGGCCTCGACGCCGACGTGCTGGTGCTCGGCGAGATCGGAATCGGCAACACCACTGCGGCGGCAGCGGTGGCCGCGGCGGTCACCGACCGGCAGCCGGACGGATGGGTCGGGCGCGGCAGCGGTGTCGACGACGACGGGCTGGCTCGCAAGCGCGCTGCCGTTGAGGCAGCCTTGGCCAGGCTCACCGATGTCACCGATCCGATCGAGATGCTTCGCAAGGTCGGCGGCTCCGAGCTGGTGGCCATCGCAGCTGCGACGATGGCTGCGAGGCGCCGTTCCATCCCAGTTGTGCTCGACGGGTTCGTGGTCGGCGCATCGGTGCTGCCGATGCACGTGCTCGAGCCTTCGGCACTCGAACACTGCATCGCCGGGCATTGCTCGGCCGAGCATGGCCACCGGCGGATGCTCGAACTGCTCGGCAAGAAGCCGTTGCTCGACCTCGGCATGCGCCTCGGCGAAGGGAGCGGAGCGCTTGCGGCGATGCCGCTGCTGGCGCTGGCGTGTGTCGGTGTGACCGACGTGCCGACGTTCGCAGAATGGTTCGGGTGACCGCACGGTGAACGGGTTCGTCGGTGCGGTGCAGTTCCTGACCAGGATTCCGCTGCGCAGCGCAGCGGCGGTACCCCACCACCGCGCCGTTGCCTGGTTCCCTTTCGTCGGCGGGCTGATCGGGCTGGCTGCCGGAGTTGTGTTCGCAGCGATGATCGAGCTCACGGCATCGGCCGCGCTCGCTGGCGCCACGGCTGTGGTCTCGGGCCTGCTGATCACGGGCGCCTTCCACGAGGACGGGTTGGCTGACATGTCCGACGCCGTCGCCGGCGGCAACACCCAGGAAGGCCGGCTGCGGATCCTCGACGATCCGCGACACGGCACGTACGGCGTGGCTGCCCTGGTGTCGTCGATCGTGCTTCGCGTCGTGGCGATCAGCTCGATGTCACCGGCAGCCGGCGTTGCCGCTGCGGTCGCAGCCCACGCGCTGGGTAGAACGGCGGCGATCAGCGTCATCGGTCGGGTCCGCTCGGCGCGCACGAGCGGTCTCGGGGCAACGGCGGCAGATGCGGTACGCGAGCCGGGCCGCACGATCGGCGCCGTCGCCGGGATCGCTATCTGCGCCATGGCGACGGGATGGTGGGTCGCCGTGTTGGTCCCGGTCGCTGCGCTGAGCACCACCGTCGTGGTGTCGGTGGCGCGCCGCGCGTTCGGCGGTATCAACGGCGACGTGCTCGGTGCCGTGGAGCAGGTGAGCGAGATCGCCGTGCTGATCACCACAGTGGCGTTGGCAACACACCACGCCCTGTGGTGGCGCTGATCGTGCCCACCCTCATCCCCTGTCTTTCGGAACCGATGAGAATGTCCTGATTTGGGACCGACAGAACGGTGAGTCAGCTCGCCAAGAGCGTGGCGATGCGCCCGATGCCTTCGACGATGTCGTCGTCGCCGAGGGCGAACGAGAAGCGCGCGTACCCGGGGGCGCCGAACGCCTCGCCGGGGACGAAGGCCACCTTGGCCTCCAACAGCACCAGGTCGGCAAGCTCCAGCGTGGTCGACGCAGTGGCACCGCTGGCGCCGATCGGCCGACCGAGCAGCGACGAGACGTCGGGAAAGCAATAGAAGGCTCCCTGCGGTTCGAGGCAGGTGACGCCAGGTAGCTCGGACAGCAGCTTGTGCATCACGCGGCCACGACGCTCGAACGCTGTACGCATCTCGAGCACGTCGTCGAGTCCGCCGGACAGGGCAGCGATCGCCGCGCGTTGGGCGACGTTGGAGACGTTGGAGGTCGTGTGACTCTGGAAGTTGGTCGCCCCTGCGGTCACGTCGGCCGGTGCGATCATCCAACCAACGCGCCAGCCGGTCATCGCATAGGTCTTGGCGACGCCGTTGACGATCACGCACTGATCGGCGAGATCGGGCACCTCTACGGGCATCGAGGTGAAGCGGTGCGGCCCATAGGTGAGGTGCTCATAGATCTCATCCGTCACCACCCAGACTCCGCGTTCAAGTGCCCACTCCCCGATCGCCCGCACCTGCTCGGGGGCGTACACGGCGCCCGAAGGGTTGTCGGGGTTGACGAACAGGAGCACCTTCGTGCGCTCGGTACAGGCCGCCTCGAGCTGGTCGACCGAGACCTGGAACCCGGTCTCCACCGTGGTGTCGACCACTTTTGTCACCGCCCCGGCCAGCGCGATCGCCTCCGGATAGGTCGTCCAGTACGGCGCCGGACAGATCACCTCGTCACCCTCGTCGCACAGCGCGGCGAAGGCTGTGAACACGGCGTGCTTGCCGCCGTTGGTCACCAACACCTGGTTGAGCCCGCAGGCGAAGTCGCTGTCACGAGCGGTCTTGTCGACGATCGCCTGTTTCAGCTCGGGCAGCCCGCCGGCTGGGGTGTAGCGATGGTTC
This sequence comes from Acidimicrobiia bacterium, assembly GCA_013821025.1. GTDB lineage: Bacteria > Actinomycetota > Acidimicrobiia > Acidimicrobiales > Ilumatobacteraceae > JACDHN01. The sequence goes on from JACDHN010000341.1 coordinate 2,648, forward strand.
TTCGGGTCGCGACATGCCAGTACTGCAGCTTCCACTATGTGCGCCGGTGTGGGAAAGTCAGGCTCTCCTGCACCGAAGCCGACGACGTTCTCGCCGGCAGCTTTGAGCGCCTTGGCCTTGGCGTCGACGACCAGCGTGGCCGATGGCGCGATCGAGGAGAGACGAGACGACACCCTTGGCACGCTGAATCCTTTCGGGACGATTGAGATCGAGTGTCATGCTGGCACAGTGACGACGACCCAGCTCGGCCGCATTTCGGTTCCGCGCAACATCCTCCCTGCGGACGGCCGGTTCTGCTCGGGACCGTCGAAGATTCGTCCTGCGCAGATCGAGGCGCTCGTCGCCTCATCGACCACGCTCCTCGGCACTTCGCATCGCAAGGCGCCGGTACGAGAACTGGTCGGGTCGGTGCGTCGCGGATTGTTCGAACTGTTCTCGCTGCCCCAGGGCTGGGAGATCGTGCTCGGCAACGGCGGTACGACCGTGTTCTGGGATGCGGCGACGTTCGGCCTGATCGATCGGCGCAGCCACCACCTGGTGTTCGGTGAGTTCTCGGGAAAGTTCGCAGCCGCCTGCGCTGCAGCGCCGCACCTCGACGATCCGATCGTCGTGCGTGCGGAGGCAGGCGAGCACCCGGCCCCCGTGGCTGCCGACGGCATCGACGTGTACGCGC
>JACDHN010000087.1 GCA_013821025.1 Acidimicrobiia bacterium
CCGATTCCGCGGGTACAAGCTCGGCGAGCGGTTCAGTGGCTTCAGCGACGCCCCGTCATACGAGGACGCCAGGCGCATCGGCGAGTACGTTGTCGAGCTGTTCGTGTCGGGCGAGGTGGACCGAGTGGAGCTCGTGTACACCCGTTTCATCTCTGTCGGCAACCAGGAGGTCGTGCTACGTCCGCTGGTGCCGCTGACGGTGGAGACCATCGCCGGTGGCGACGGAAAGGCCGGGACGGACGACGGCTCTGGCGGCGACTACGAGTTCGAGCCCGAACCGGCCACCATCTTCGACACCCTGCTTCCCCGCTACGTAGAGGCCCGCGTCTACGCAGGACTGCTGAACGCCGCTGCCTCCGAGCACGCCTTCCGCCAGCGAGCCATGAAGTCGGCCACCGACAACGCCGAGGAGCTGATCAAGACGCTCAGCCGCATCATGAACCGGGCCCGCCAGGACTCCATCACCACCGAGATCATGGAGATCGTCGGCGGCGCCGAGGCCCTCGGCTCGGGAGCCGACACCCGCTCGCCGCGCTCGGTCGATGAGACCGATCCGCTCATCCACTTCGCCGAGAGAACCTTCACACGGGGGGCTCCGCCCCCGTGGACCCCCCAAGAACCTGACCAGGAGACACCGTCATGACCATGACGAGCAACGAGACCACCAGCACGGAGCGCCAGCTCAAGGACGGCCGGGTGATCGGCATCGCCGGTCCCGTCGTCGACGTCGAGTTCCCACGCGGGTCGCTGCCCGAGATCAACACCGCTCTCGAGTTCACCGTGCACGTGGGGGGAGATGAGATCCGGGTGCTGGCCGAAGTCGCCCAGCAACTTGGCGAGGGCCGCATCCGCGCCATCTGCATGAGGCCAACCGACGGTCTCACGCGAGGCACGGCCGTGCGCAACACCGGTCAGGGCATCACCGTGCCCGTCGGTGAGCGCGTGCTCGGCCACATCTGGAACGTGTGGGGCGATCCGCTCGACGCTGATCCGTCGGAGTTCGCCGACATGGAGCGCTGGGAGATCCACCGCGACGCTCCCACGTTCGACGCGCTCGAGCCGTCGGCGCGCGTGTTCGAGACCGGCATCAAGGTGATCGACCTGTTGACGCCGTACGTGGCCGGCGGCAAGATCGGCCTGTTTGGCGGGGCCGGTGTTGGCAAGACCGTGCTCATCACGGAGATGATCAACCGGGTCGCCTCCCAGCACGGCGGCGTGTCGGTGTTCGCCGGCGTCGGCGAGCGCACCCGAGAAGGCACCGATCTGCGCCTCGAGATGATGGAGTCGGGCGTGTTCGAGAAGGCGGCGCTCGTGTTCGGCCAGATGGACGAGCCGCCGGGTGTGCGCCTGCGCGTCGCCCTGTCGGCGCTGACCATGGCCGAGTACTTCCGTGATGTGCAGAACCAGGACGTGCTGCTGTTCGTGGACAACATCTTCCGTTTCGTTCAGGCCGGTTCCGAGGTCTCCACGCTGCTCGGCCGCATGCCCTCCGCCGTGGGCTACCAGCCCACGCTGGCCGATGAGATGGGGCAGCTGCAGGAGCGCATCACGTCGACCCGCGGCCGTTCGATCACGTCGCTACAGGCCGTGTACGTGCCAGCGGACGATTACACCGACCCGGCGCCGTTCACCACGTTCACGCATCTCGATGCCACGACCGAGCTGTCGCGCCAGGTGGCGGCGCTCGGCATCTACCCGGCCGTGGACCCCCTCGCATCGACGTCGACGATCCTGTCGCCGGACGTGGTGGGCGAGCGTCACTACGACATCGCCCGTCGCGTGCAGGAGACGCTGCAGCGCTACAAGGAGCTGCAGGACATCATCGCCATCCTCGGTCTCGACGAGCTGTCCGAGGAGGACCGTTTGATCGTGAACCGCGCCCGCAAGGTGCAGCGATTCTTGTCGCAGCCGTTCTTCGTGGCCGAGGTGTTCACCGGGCTGAAGGGCGAGTACGTGCAGCCCGACGAGACCGTCGACAGCTTCGAGGCGATCGTCGACGGCGAGCTCGACGAGGTGCCCGAGCAGGCGTTCTTGAACGTCGGCGGCCTCGAGCAGGTGCACGCCAAGGCCAAGACCCTCAAGGAGTCCTGATCGTGCGTGTCGAGGTGGTCTCGCCGGAGGACGTGTTGTTCAGCGGGGACGCTACGCAAGTGATCACGCGCACGTCCGAAGGTGAGGTGGCGTTCCTCTCGAACCATGCACCGTTCCTGGGGCTGCTCGTGGACAACCAGACCCGGATCTTCACCGAAGGCGGCGACATCGTCAGCGTTGACGTGCACGGCGGCTTCGTGGAGGTCAGCAACGACAAGGTGGCCATCCTGTGTGATGCCGCCGAGGTGTCGAGCGGGTAATCCCGGCCGGGCGCTCGCCGGCGTCGTCGGGTGCGCAGACCTCGAGCTCCATGCCGTCGGGGTCGCGGAAGAACAGCGACCACAGGTCGCCGAGTTGCTGGATCTCACCGATGTCGGCACCGGCGTCGACGAGCCCGTCGCGCATCGTCTCGAGCGTGGCGAGCGAGTCGACGCTGATGGCGAAATGGTCGATCGCGCCGCGGCCGCCCTGCACGTGCCGGTCTCCCAGAATCGCGTCGGGGGCGACCTCGAAGATGTTGAGCACCGAGCCGCCGCCGATGTCGACGACGGCCATCCGAGGATGGTCGTCGGTGGCCGACAACGCTGCGGCATCACCACGGTCGATCAGCGAACGGTGGCGTCGGTCAGGAGGGGCCTGGTTGGAGTCGTTCAGCATGTTCCTCTCTCGGGTTCGAGACTTGGTGTCACGGCTCCGGTTGATGGACAGTGAATTCGTGCCAGCGGATGTCCATCTGTTCGTGGACCGGGAATGTCCAGGCTTGGAGGCCGGGGACGCCGTTGCCGAGCGGATCGTTGTCGGTGGCCTGTAGCACCTCGACGCCGTTCAGGGTCATCGACAGTTGGGCGTCGCCGTTGGCGTCATCTACACAGGCGCCTTCGATCGCGATCGGCTCGCCGGCGGGCAGGTTGACGTCGCCGGTTTCGGCCAACACGTCGAGGTTGCCTTCGCTGTCGGCGTGGCGGATGGCGGCGAAGCCGTCGCGGGCCACGAACTCGTACCACTGCCACTCGGCGTCGCTGTCGGGTGTCTCGCGGCAGAACACGCCGATCACCCCGCCGCCGGCCAGGATCGTCACCTCGGCGCGCACCGCCACGTCGCGCATGTCGAGCTCACTGCGGTCGTACTGTTCGCCGAGAACGGCTGGTAGCTGGTGGGCCACACTTCCCTTGAACTTCCACACGTGATCGCCGTCGGCGAAGGCCGTTGATCCGTACTGCGGGTCATCGATGACGCCCCAACCGTTGCGGTCGTCGTCGAACGAATCCGTGAAGAGCGTCTGGCCGGGTTGGAGATCAGCTTCCGGCATCGTCTCGGGAACCGTGTTCGCTGCTGCCGTTGTCGATGCGGTTGCCGCGGCGACCGTTGTCGGTGCCGGCGTCGACGCGCTTGGCGTCGTGCCACCGCCGGTTTCGGCGGTGGAGTTGTCGTTGTCGTCCCCGCAACCGGCCGCGCCCAAGGCGCCGACGAGGAGCAGCCCCGCCCAGTTCTTGACTCCCATGATGTCTCCTTTGTCGTGGCGTCGACAGTACGCAGCGGAACTCACGCTGTCATCGGGGCCAGCCCGGCGCGTCGCGTGGGGCCAGCCCTCTAGGCAGGTCGTTGCGACGGAACGAAGATGAGGTGATGGGTCGCACGGTTCTCATAGTCGACGACCAGTCCGAGTTCCGGCTGCTCGCCAGGGAGCTGCTGGAAGCGGACGGGTTCGTCGTCGTCGGCGAGGCCGGCGATGTGCAGGGGGCGCTCGGAGCGGCGCGCGATCTGCGGCCCGACGTCGTCCTCCTCGACGTGCGTCTGCCCGATGGAAGCGGTGTGGACGCCGCCCGCACCATGCAGACCGGGCCGGCGCCGCCAGTGGTGGTGCTGACCTCGACCGCCGATTACACGGATGAAGCCCGCCAATGCGGCGCCACCGGCTTCATCCCCAAGGGCCTCCTCAGCGGTCCCGTCCTGCGGGCCGTACTCGAGGCCGCGTGAAGCCGGCCCCGCGGCTGCCGTGGCTGCTCGTCGCGGTCGGGATCACGTGGGCGTGGCTCGCCACCCGGCAACAACAGCGAGCGGGCCGCCCCTTGACGTTCCTGGTGTCGGACGTAGTCCCCGGGTTGGTGATGATCGCGGCCGGACTGCTCATCCGGTCGCGCCGCCCGCAGAACCGGTGCTGGTGGCTGCTCGTCGCTGCCAGCTTCGCTTGGTACGTCGGCGACTTCGAGCACTCGACCAACGACGATGTTGTGCTCGGCGCCTTCGCGTTCGGGGGGTGGTACGGCCTCTTCCTCGGCTGGGCGGTGCTCGCCTTCCCGAGCGGACGGCTGCAGCATCACCGCGACAAGGTGTTGGTCGCCGCGCTGTTCGCCTTGCTGGCAGCCCGTTCCGTGTCCCGGGTGTTTCTCCACGTCCGGCCCGACTTCGCCGGCTACGGCGTCGAGAATCGCTTCCTCCCGATTTCCGATGACCGCTGGTGGCGGATGGTCGAGGACGTGTTCGCCTGGGGTTACGCGGCGACGATGCTGGGACTGTTGGTCAGCGTCGCCGACCGCTGGCTCCGATCGAGCCGACCTGGTCGCCGGATGGTGTCGCCGGCGCTGTCCGCGGCCACGGCGTTGGCGGCCGCCGTCGCTTACGAGTACGCGATCGGATGGAACGCCGATGTTCCTGTAGCAACCGGGCTGCCTATCTACTACGTCGTGTGGTGGGCGTACGCCGCCGTGGCGTTGGCGCTCGTCATCGGGCTGCTCCGCCTACGAGGGACCCGGTCGGCCGTCGTCGACCTCGTCGCCGAGCTCGGCCACGACGCGCCGCCGGCCCGGCTGGGCGACGCGCTGGGTCGCGCTCTCGGCGACGCCAGCCTCACGCTGCTGCCGTGGTCGGCTGCGGCCGAGAGTTACGTCGACGACCGTGCCCGGCCCGTCCAGCTGCCCGTCGACCAGCCCAACCGCGCCATCACCCGCATCGAGCGACGCGGGGGGCCGGTCGCCGCCCTCGTGCACGACATCGCCCTGCTGGAGGATCCCGGGCTCGTCAACGCCATCGTCGCCGCGGTACGTCTGACGGTCGACAACGAGCAACTGCAGGCCGAGATCGAAACCCAGCTCGCCGAGGTCGCCGCGTCGCGGTCGCGGATCGTCGCCGCCGGCGACGCCGAGCGCCGGCGCATCGAGCGCGACCTCCACGACGGCGCGCAGCAGCGCCTGGTCACGATCGCACTGGCCCTACGGCTGGCCGAGACGCGCCTGGACGGCGACGCCAGCCCGCGAGTCCGAGCGGTCCTGTCGCAAGCGGTGCAGGACCTCGGCGACGCCATCGACGAGCTGCGCAACCTTGCCCGCGGCATCCATCCAGCCATCCTCAGCGAATCAGGGCTCGGTGCCGCGATCGAGTCCCTCGTCAGCCGGTCACCGCTACCGGTGCGTCTCGACATCGATTTGGCCGATGAACCGTCAGGCGCGATCGCCGCCGCCGCATACTTCGCCGTGTCCGAGGCGCTCACCAACGTCGTGAAGCACGCCAACGCCCAGGACGTCACGGTGCGCGCCGTCGCAAGTGATGGCATGATCCGCGTCGAGGTCATCGACGACGGAGACGGCGGCGCCAACGCTTATGGCGGAAGCGGACTCCGGGGCGTTGCCGACCGAGTCGCCTCCGTCGGCGGCACCTTACGCCTCCACAGCCCGGCCGCAGGTGGCACACGCGTCGAAGTTGAGCTGCCGTGCGCGTTGTCATAGTCGAGGACCATGCGCTGCTGCGCGCCGGGCTCGTGGAACTCCTCACCGCGGCCGGTTTCGACATCGCTGGCCAAGCCGGTGACGCCCAAGAACTGCTCGAGCTCGTCCGCCACACGATCCCCGACGTCGTTGTCCTCGACATCCGGATGCCGCCCACCCACACCCTCGAAGGGTTGCAGGCGGCCCGGGCGATCCGCGACGAGCACGGCACGGCGATCGGGATCGTCCTGCTCTCCCAGTACGTCGAAGCGCGCCACGCCGTGGACCTGCTCGTCGACGGAGCCGCCGGGGTCGGCTACCTGCTCAAGGACCGCATCCTCGACCCGGCCGAGTTGACCGATGCCATCCGCAGGGTCGGCAACGGTGGATCGGCCATCGACCCGATCGTCATCGAGCAGCTGCTCAAACGGCGACAGACCGACGGTCCACTCGCCGCCCTCACCGATCGTGAACGCGAAGTGCTCTTCGGGATGGCCGAAGGCCGATCTAATCAATCCATCGCCGCCAAGCTGCACATCAGCGACAAGACCGTCGAAGCGTGCACCGGCCGCATCTTCACCAAGCTCGGGCTCGAACCCGGACCCGACGACCACCGGCGTGTCCGAGCCGTACTCACCCACCTTAAGGCGACCGACAAATACTGAGCAACAGGCGTCAACGATGGCCGCCGTCGCCCTCCTCGACGCCCTCGCCGTTCCCATCGTGCTCGACGACGCTGTGTTCTTCCAACGGGGGGCGGTTCGACGGCGGCGGTCGTCGTTGAGGGCAATGTCGATGGTGACCGCCACTCCCGAACTCACCCTGGTCACGTCGAGCAGCCCGTCGGTATCCGACGACCAGTCGATCCACGGACCCTCGAGTCGTATCGCACTGATCTGCGTCAGTTCTTCCAGTGGGCTTCCGACGTCGCGCTGGCACCGCTGGCGGCGTCGCGCGCTCATGTCGAGCTGTACCGGTCGTCGATGGAGGAGCGCGCGCTCGCCCCGGCGACGATCGATCGCCGACTCTCAAACGGTGTGTGGCTCCTACCGGTTTGCGCACATCGACGGCCACATCCCCGCCAACCGAGCGCAATACGTTCGCCGACCACGCGCGTACGCGACGACGCAGCACCAAAGAACGTGAGGCGTTCGATCAGAACGACCAGCGGGTGGCGCCGCCGGGCTCTTTCGTGGCGACGGCGTAGACGTTTTCCAGGGTCATCTCGTAGACGTACCAGGGTGGCGGGCCGGCGCTCGGGGCGCTGTACTCGTGGGTGAAGCCGCCGTCAGTGACCGTGGGCGCCCACCCGCCCTCAGCGAAGACGCCTGCCAGCTTCTGCAGCAAGGCGTCGTCCGTGACGCGATGGGCCTGCCCCTCGAGCGCCACGTCGTAGCCGTGCACGGCGACGCCGAGGGAGCACTTCGGGTTGCGCTCGACGTTGCGCGCCTTGCGCGACTTCGGGCCGGCGCGGAAGTAGTACTTGCCGTCGAGCCAGCAGGCGCCCACGGCGGTCATGTGCGGGCTCCCGTCGGCGTCTGCGGTGGCCAACCAGAAGGTGTGGTGGTCGGGCCCGCCGCTGCCCGGTTCCTGGGTGAGGTTGGCCTCGAGCGGGCGACGCACGTCGGCCCAGTCGAGCGGTGCGAGCTCGTAGAGGTCGGCGAGGTTCTTTGCCCGGGGTTCGGTAGCAGTCATGTCAGTACAGACGTTGCCCGTCGCCCGTTCTCATCGAACCTGAAATACAGGGAACACCGCTCGGGAACGCAGTCGCGATCACGCCCACCCCGCCGTCCGCACCGCCGGCTGTCGGACGCACTCGTGGTGCCGGCGCCGAGCCGGCAACTCAGCGCGATCGAATACGGGACGTTGCCAGCAATCCATGCCAGCTGCGCGACCCGCATGGCGGGTGGGGCGGCGTAGTCCGGGCTGGTGCGGGCCCCCCGCCCCGCGCCGCCGTCGGCGGCCCGGGCTAGCCTGCGGCGGTGGGCGTGATCGATTGGTTGCTCGAGGGGGATCCCGCCGTCCGCTGGCAGGTGCTGCGCGATCTCACCGATGCCTCGCCCGATGAGGTCGCTGCCGAGCGAGCGCGCGTGGAGCACGAGGGCTGGGGCGCCCGCCTCCTGGCGCTCGAGGGTGCCGACGGGTTGTGGGAGGGCGGCGCCTGCTTCCCAGCGGCCTACACCGGCGGCGAACCCGGGCAACCTTGGACAGCGACGATGCACGCCCTGCAGACCCTGCAGATATTCGGGCTCTACCCTGCGTCCGAGGCGGCCCGCCGCGCGATCCCGCTCGTCGCCGAGCACGGGCGCTGGGAGCACGCCGGTCAGCGGTACTTCGACGGCGAGGTCGAGCCGTGCATCAACGGCCGCACGATCGAGACCGGCGCCTACTTCGGGTTGGACGTCGCCGCGATCGTCGAGCGGATCCTCGGCGAGCGGCTCGCCGACGGCGGCTGGAACTGCGAGGTCGAGAACGGGTCGGTGCGCTCCTCGTTCGACACGACGATCAACGTGCTCGATGGACTGCTCGAGTTCGAGCGCGCGACCGGCGGCTCCGCTGCGGTGAGCGAGGCCCGCCGCGGCGGGGAGCAGTACCTGCTCGAGCGCGGCCTGTTCCGTCGCAAGAGCACGGGCGAGGTCGCCAATCCGGCGTATCTCGACTTCGCGTTCCCGTACTATTGGCGCTACGACGTGCTGCGCGCACTCGACTACTTCCGCTGCGCGGACCCGGATCCCCGGATGGCGGAGGCCGTCGAGGATGTGCGGTCCAAGCGGCAGCCCGACGGCCGGTGGCTGCTCGACCGCATCCATCCGGGTCGCGTCCACTTCGACCTCGAGGATGGCGTCGGAGCGCCCAGTCGGTGGAACACCCTCCGCGCGCTCCGGGTGCTCGACTGGTGGGACC
>JACDHN010000342.1 GCA_013821025.1 Acidimicrobiia bacterium
CAACCCGACGGCGGCCCCGCTGACCATCCACGCCACGTACAGCACGGGATACAGCGGCCCGAACCAGCGCGCCTGCCAGACGTGGACGTCCTCGTGGTCGGTGACGAGGGTCGAGCGGTGCTCGCCGCTGTCGGCCAGCCCCGACACCGTGTTGCCGAGCGTGACGACGAAACCGCTGCGCATGCGGAACCCGCCCACGTACACATGGCGGGACTGGCGCTCGCTGAGGTTCGGCAGGAACGACGTGTCCTTGCTCAGCGCAGCCACGGCGTGGCTCAGCAGCGAGGCCGTCGACGTCACGAGCGCCCACGTGTGGTCGAGGACGAACGCCGTCACGCCCTGCCATCGACGCCACGGGTACAGGCGACGGGACCCGGCGATGCCGCCGTGGACGGCACCGATGACAGCGGCGGGAACGGCGAGCGAGAACGCCGAGCCCGCCAGCCCGGAAAGCGCACCGCCCACCGCTGCGACGCCGGCTCCCTCGAACACGCGCTGCGCCAGCGGTGTTCCAACGACAGGCTGAACGGTGTCAGTGGTGGGCGTCAGTCGCGGCCCTGGAGCATCGCCAGCAGGCGCAGGAATTCGAGGTACAGCCACACGATCGTGACGAGCAGGCCGAACGCTGCGAACCACTCGAAGTGCTTCGGCAACCCGGTCTGCGTGCCGCGCTCGATGAAGTCGAAGTCGAGCGCCAGGTTCAGAGCCGCCACGATGCAGATCACCACGCTGATACCGATCCCGAGCGCCGACGGCTGGCGCAGGAAGTTCACCTCGGCACCGAACAAACGGAAGACGAAGGACGCCAGGTACATCACCATGATCCCGAGCGTCGCCCCGATCACGATCTTGCGGAACCGGTTGGTGACCCTGATGATCCGGGTGCGGTACAGCACCAGCATCACCAGGAACGTGGCGATCGTGGCGCCGACGGCCTGCAGCACGATGCCGTTCTGATATTCGTTGTACGCCCTGGAGATCGCGCCGACGAAGAAGCCTTGCGCAAGCGCGTACACCGGGCCGAGCACCTTGGCCCATGCGGGCTTGAAGTACAGGGCGATCACGCAGGCGAAACCGATGCCCACGCCGACGAGGGCGATCGACGGGAACGAAAGCTCGCCGTCGGGATTCGTGTCGGTGGCGTTCCAGCCGAACGCAGCGCTGATCAGCAGCAGCACGAACAGCACCGCCGTGGCGGTGATGGTGCCGTTCACCGTCATCGCCCCCTGGTAGGGGCTGACCGGGCCGTCGCTCAGCCGGCCACCCGGGCGTGTGCCTGTCGGACCGCCCGGCGCCGCCCAAGATGTGTTCGGAGCCGACGGCGCCGCCCAGCCTGCGTGCTGGGCGCGCTCGATCGCTCGCTCGTTGAGAACGGGGTTGGCCATGGTCGATGACTCCTTTGGTCGGTCCACGACCGTGGACCGTGGAGCCAGGATATCTGCCTGGGAGGCAACATTCGAGGCGCTGGGCGTCGCTCGGGGGTTGCGTCGGCGACGCCAATCGTTCATCTTGGGCGGAGATGCACTCACAGATCCCATACCGACACATGATGTGGCGACCTCGCAGGCCCCGGCCGGGTTGCCAGGCGGTGTGACCTCGGTATCGTTACGCCATCCCCGCCTGCAGGTGGACGCCTGCTCGACAGCTTGACCGGCGTGACCGAACGCAAAGGAGCCGCCGTGGCCAAAGATCGCGTCGAACGCGACGATGAAGACCTCGTTCGCCTGTACCTGACCGACATCGGTCAGTACACGCTGCTCACCAAGGACGACGAGGTCCGATTGGCCAAGGCAATCGAGGCGGGCAAGGAAGCCACCACCCAACTGGACGGTGAGAAGACGCTCACCCCGTCCAAGCGCCGAGAGCTGCGCCGTACGGCTGGACGCGGTGAGACCGCCGAGCGCCAGTTCGTGCAATCGAACCTGCGCCTCGTGGTGTCGATCGCCAAGAAGTACCAGGCCTCCGGTCTGCCCCTGCTCGACCTCATCCAGGAGGGCAACCTCGGGCTGATGCACGCCGTCGAGAAGTTCGACTGGCGCAAGGGTTTCAAGTTCTCCACGTACGCAACGTGGTGGATCCGCCAGGCCATCACCCGCGGGATCGCCAACACCGGGCGTACCATCCGCCTACCGGTCCATGCCGGTGACACCCTGGCACGCCTGCAGAAGGCGCGCTCCCGTCTCGAGCTCAAGTACGGTCGCCCTGCCACGCTGGCAGAGCTTTCCCGCGAGGTCGAGATGCCAGAGGACAAGGTCACCGAGGCACTGCGCTTCGCCGCCGAGCCACTGTCGTTGTCCGAGCCGTTGCGCGAGGACGGTGACGCCGAGCTGGGAGATGTCGTCGAGGACCGCTCGGCCGAGAGCCCGTTCGAGGTAGCGGCGACGGCGCTGCTGCCCGAGGAGATCGCCCGGCTCCTGGCACCGCTCGACGAGCGCGAGCGCGAGATCCTCAAGCTGCGTTTCGGGCTTGACCGCGGCGAGCCGCGTACGCTCGAAGAGGTGGGTGAGCACTTCAACCTCACCCGCGAGCGGATCCGCCAGATCGAGGCCCGGGCGATGAGCAAGCTGCGCCACCCGTCGAGTGACACCGGCGCCCGCGACCTGCTCGCCGTCTGACACTCATCCCGCCCGGGGCGCCGTTCCGCGAGCGCCGGCGCGTCGCCCGAGGGCGGTCGGCGGCTCAGATGGTGTTGGGTGCGTCGCCGTTTCGCGCGTATGGGTACGGGACCCGCATCGATTGCTGGCCGGCGATGTCCCACCATTCGGTGGGCAGCAGGGCGGGTGACAGCCCGCCGGCATTCGTGCCGTAGATGCCCTTCGGCACCATCGAGCACTCTTCGGAGCTGGGTGGGGCGATCAGGGCGCCAGTGCCTGTAGCACGCACCTCGCCGGCGTCGGAGACTTGCCACGTGGCACCGTCGGGCCCGAGGATCGTGTGGGTGGTGGGGCGCCTCGTCCTGCCGATCGACGAGATCACCACAGCCTTGGATCCGGGGGCCACGTACGCCGTGGACCAGGGACCGATGCCCACGCTGCACTGCTCGCGCTGCTGGGCAGCCAACAATGACGGGTACGGGTTGACGGGATCGCCGGCCGGCGTACGGATCTCGAAGTGCAGGTGCGGGACGCCGACAGAGTTGCCAGAGTCTCCGACGTAAGCGACGATCTGACCGGCCTGCACGATCGAGCCGACGCCGAGGTCAGGATGGATGCGCAGGGCGGGCGGAGCCGCTCCATCGGTGGTGCCGGCGTTGTCGTCGTTGACGTGGAAGTAGTTGTAGCGATAGCCCTCGGAATCGGTCACCGAGATCGC
>JACDHN010000009.1 GCA_013821025.1 Acidimicrobiia bacterium
CTCCTTGGCTGTTCCGGGATGTCGACCTGCTGCTCGATCCTCGCGAACGACTCGGCGTGATCGGACCCAATGGCGCCGGCAAGTCCACGTTCCTCGACGTGTTGGCCGGCCGGCTGACACCCTCAGAGGGCTCGGTGACCGTCGGCAGCACGGTGGCTCTTGGCATGTTCGACCAGCGAGGCACAGACCTCGACCCGGCGATGCGGGTTGACCAGGCGGTGGCCGGCCCGACACGGGCGCCCGATTGGGAGGACGCCAGGTTCCTGGAGCGCTTCTGGTTCGACGCCGACACCCAGCGTTCACCGATCGGCCTGCTGTCTGGCGGCGAACGCCGACGCCTGCAGCTCGTGCTGACGCTGCGGGCCAAGCCGAACATGCTGCTGTTGGACGAGCCGACGAACGACCTCGATCTCGACACCCTTCGGGTGCTGGAGGACGTGCTCGAGGACTGGCCCGGCGCCGTCGTCGTCGTGAGCCACGACCGGGCGCTGCTGGAACGCACCGTCACCGACGTGTTCGTGATCGACGACCAGCACCTGGGTCGGCGCCGCCCAGGGGGCTTCGGCGCCTGGGAGGAGGCGCGCCGGGCTCTCCTGTCGGCGGGACGGACCCCGGCGTTGGGGGCGAAGCCGAAGCCGGCAGCGCCGACGAAGGCAGGCCCGCCGAAAGCGGTGCCACCCACGGCCGACGCCAGACGACGGTCACTGTCGACGCTGCGACGACTGATCCGCGACGCCGAGCGGGATCTGGCCGAGCTCGAACACCGCCGGGAGCAGCTCGCCGAGGCGTTGACGAAGGCCACTGCCGACCATCAGGCGCTGGCACAAATCGGTACCGAGATGGCCGAGGTGCAGGCCGGCCTCGGAGAGGCAGAGCAGCGCTGGCTGACGTTGAGCGACGAGCTGGACACCGCCTGAGCCGGCCGGAGGGTCAGGCGACGCAGAACTCGTTGCCCTCGGGGTCGGCGAGCGTCACCCAGGTATGGGAACCTTGCTGACCGTCCCACAGGCGCGTGGTGCCGAGAGCGATGACGCGCTCGACCTCGGTGTCCCGATTGCCGGCGCCGACATGCAGATCGAGGTGAACTCGGTTCTTCGCCGACTTCGCCTCCGGGACGTGCTGGAACAGCAGCCGGGAGCCCGGTCCGGTCCTCGGCCGGCAGGCGGCCGCCGTCTTCCACGCTCGACGACCGTCGATCTCGACGGTGTCGTCGACGCTGGCGTACCCGGCGTCGAGCACCTGGGTCACCTGGTCGCGATGATCCTCGATCGCGTAGTCCATCACTGCCGCCCAGAACCGGTTCAGCTCGTGGGGGTCGTCGGCGTCGATGGCGATCTGGATGTCCGGGCTCATTGGTCTGTGCTTCCCGAGTCGGAGGGTGGGCGGCGGGTGTAGAGGTCGCGCAACAACGAGATCTCCGCGGCATGGTGCAGCGCCTCTCGGTTGATGTGCAGCACCAACGCTGCGAAGGCGTGTTCGGCGAACGGTCCCTCGTGAGGGCCGCACGGGCGGGTCAAGCCGTCGTCGTCGAGCGATCTCACGCCGGTGATCCACGCCTCGTACCAGCGATCCAGCAGTGCCAAACCCCCGGCGGCCGTCAGCGGCCAGTCCGTCCCGACATAGGTGATGCCGCCGTCACCGAAGTGGTTGGCGGCGCGTTCCCCGAAGACGCCGATGGAGATGTGTCCCATCCTCCAGGCGATGGTCGTCACCGGCGGCGGTTCGGGCTCTGGATAGTCGTAATCGGCGACAGTGTCACCGATGCCTGCGGACATGGCGCCCACGGCATCGGCGCGCCGGCGAAGGCTCCAACACCCTGGCACCGGCTCCCACAGATACTCCTCGTCGGTGAGATCGTCGAGTCTCGGCCGGAAGTGGTTGTCCCACTGCCACTCGAGTTGCTCGACCAACAGATCAGTCCACGCAGTAGGCATGCGCGAATGGTACGGAGCAATGCGGACAGTTTCGGTCCTGGTTGACGCGAGACTGGAGGAATGGCTGAGACCACGGCGCGGCTACTCGGCGTGTTGTCACTCCTGCAGTCGCGCCCGCGCTGGACCGGACCGGAGCTCGCCGACCGGTTCGGCGTCACCGTGCGAACGATCCGACGCGACGTCGATCGGCTGCGCCAGCTCGGGTACCCGATCGAGGCGGGAACCGGGCTGGCGGGGGGCTACCGGCTCGGAACGGGCGGCAGGGCGATGCCGCCGCTGATGCTCGACCGGGATGAGGCGGTGGCGGTGGCAGTGTGCCTTCGCTCCACGGCCACCGAATCGCTCGACGGCGGCGGCGAAGCCGCGATCCGCGCTCTCGGCAAGCTCGAACAACTGCTCCCGCCGACGCTGCGCCGGCAGGTTGGCACGATCGGTTCGATGACCGAACGGCTCGGCACGGCGATCGCCGCCGTGTCGCCCGAGCTGCTGGTGGTGATCACCAGGGCGTGCCGAGACACGGAACGGCTGAAGGTGCGATACAGCGACGCCGGCGGGCGCGAATCCGAGCGCACGCTGGACCCGTACCGCGTGGTCAGCACCGCGCGGCGTTGGTACCTCGTGGCGTGGGACCGTGGGCGCCAGGCCTGGCGAACGTTCCGGATCGACCGTCTCACCGACGTGGTCTGCACCGGTCATCGGGTCGAGCTGGTCGATCCGCCGGATCCGGTGGCCTTCGTGCAATCTGCGATCACCACGTCGCCGTACCGTCATCAGGCAAGGATCGAGCTGCACGCACCGCTCGACCAGCTGAGCGCCGCCGTCCCGCCCACGGTCGGATTGCTGGAGTCGATCGATGAGCACACCACACTGCTCACCACGGGTAGCGAGCACCTCGACTCGCTGGCATTCCACGTGCTGTCGCTCGACGTCGGGTTCCGCGTCCGCGAACCCGAGCTGCTGCGCCAGCGGATCGGTGACTTGGCGCAGCGAATGCTCGCCGCCCTGACGCCGCCGTGATCAGCGTTACAGAATGGGACCACGACGACGAGAGGTGAGCAGATGTTGTGGCCAGCGAGAATGATCGGTGCGGCGACCGCCGCGTACAGCGTTGCGTGTCTGGTGAGGCCGGAGGTGTTGGCCGGGCCGACCCAGCTCATCGAGCCCGACGGCAGGCCGTCCCGGGAGGTCGCCGTGCTCGTGCGCAGTGCCGGCGCCCGTGACCTGATCACCGGAGTGGCCATGGCAGTGTCGCCATCGGCGGCCGGCGTGCGGCTGGCCGGGATCCTGCGACTCGGCGCCGACGTCGCCGACGCAATCGGGATGGGTGCTGCCCTCCCGACAGGCGAAGCGCGCAAGAAGGCGGCCCTGGTGGCGTGCGGCTGGGGCGCACTCACTGCGCTCACGCTGGCGCTTGCCCGCAGCGACTGATCAGCCCGGTTGATCGCCAGCGCAGTCGGATTGAGCGAGTGCCGCTCCGCCCGGTCGGCGCGCTGTCAGTCCCCGACGTCGCCGAAGGGACTCGACACCACGATCAGGTGACCGTCGGGATCGTGCAGCCACACCTCGCGGTGGTGGGCCAACGGGTTCACCATCGGCCCCTCGGCGATCTCGGCGTCGGCGGCGACGATACGCCCCAACGTGTCGTCGAACCTCTGGTCCTCGAACCACAGAGCGATACCTGTGCACGGACCGGACACCAGCAGCGGGTGCTCCTCCTGATCGTCATGGTGCAGCTGCAGCACGAGGTCACCATCACTCGTGAGCTGCTCGTACTCGTCGCCGCCGTGGGCGCTGCTCATCCCGAGCACCCGCTGGTACCACCGGCTCGACGCCTCGACGTCGGCCACGACGATCATCGGCTGCGCCTTCATCGTGCCGACCCTACCGGTGGCGGATCTACCGTCTCCCATGGTCCGTTGGCATTCGGTGTTGGCGGTGCGCAATACTCGGCGACGATGCGGACGTCCCCGATGGGAGCGATGCTGCGAGGGGCGGCGGCTGGCGCCGTCGGGATCCTCGCCATGGACCTGCTGTGGTACTCGCGTCACCGCCGCGAAGGCGGTGAAGGCAGTTTCATCGACTGGGAGTTCTCAGCTGGCACATCAGGCTGGGACGAGGCGGGCGTTCCGGCCAAGATCGGTCAGCGAGCAGCGAACGCGCTGACGATCCAGCTACCGGATTCGGCGGCTGGCCTGACGAATGACGTGGTCCACTGGTCGACCGGCGTCCAGTGGGGGGCACTGTACGGGCTCTCCGTGCGCTCAGCGGCGAGCGCGAACGTGCTGTCAGGGGCGACGCTCGGCATCGTCGCCTGCTCGACGTCGTACGTCGTGCTGCCGCTGGTCAAGCTGTACAAACCGATCTGGGAGTACGACACCAAGACCCTCGCCAAGGACTACAGCGCCCACCTGCTGTTCGGCACGGTGACGAGTGTCGCGTTCAGGGCGTTCCGCCGCTGCCGGTAGGCGCCGTGCGGCGCAAGAAGAGCCCCCGCAGCGAGAGGACCCCTCCCCCGCTGCGGGAGCATCCGCCACACGAATGTGGCGGAGAACAAGCACAATCCCGAAAGCAGGATCTGTACTTGTATGGTTCGGGGCCGAGACCCGTTGCGGATTGGTTAATCGTCAGGGACGGGTGTACTTCAGACCGGGCGGCTGGACGCCACGGCGCTTGCGCCAGGCGCCGACGGCGCCACGCTGGGCGAGCAGGCGGATCACGCCGACGATGGCACCGGTGAACACCGCCCAGGCGAGCGCGTCACGCCACTGCACGTCGTCGTGAGCCGGGTTGCCAGGGGGCTCTGATCGGAACGTGAGCCTCCAGATCCGTTCAACCAGCGGCTTCGACGCCACCACCGCGGCGACCGCCGCTCCGCTGGCGATGCCGTTCCACACCTTCTGCTCGTCCACATCGGCTCCTCGTCGGCTGAGGTCGACAGTACCCGCCACGGCCGACGGATCGACAGCCAACTGGTCGGCGGGCCGGCGATAGCGTCGGGCGCCATGTCGATGACGGCCACTGAGACCGACGCCCAGCTGGCGGCGCGACTCGCGACCGATGCGGGCATCCGGCTGGTGGCCCTGCGCCAGCGCATGTGGACAGCCGGCGCCGTCTCGTGGGAGGTCATGGACGGCGGCGACATGGCGAGCCAACACTTCCTGGCCGACGAACTGGCCGCCGCCCGCCCCGACGACGCCGTGCTGAGCGAGGAGGGCGTCGAGGACCCGCGCCGGTTCGAAGTCGATCGGGTGTGGATCATCGACCCGCTCGACGGCACGAGAGAGTTCGGCGAACCGGGGCGGCTCGACTGGGCCGTGCACGTGGCGCTCTGGGAGCGGGATCACTTCGCCGCCGCGGCCGTCTCCCTGCCTGCCATCAACCGCACGTTCGCCACCGATCCGGCGCCGACGCTGCCGCCCGCTGAGCGCAGCCGTCCCCGGCTGATCACGTCGCGGTCGCGCCCGCCACGTCTCGCCAGGGTCGTGACCGAGGCGCTCGGCGCCGAGCCGATGCACCTGGGTTCGGCCGGCGCCAAGACCATGGCGATCGTTGTGGGCGACGCCGACATCTACGTGCATGCCGGCGGCCAGTACCAGTGGGACTCGGCGGCACCGGCGGCCGTGGCCCAGGCCGCCGGACTGCACGTGAGCCGTGTCGACGGTTCGCCGATCGTCTACAACGACCGAGACGTGTGGCTGCCGGACTTCCTCGTGTGCCGCAAGGAGTACGCCACAGCCACGCTGGCCGCCATCGCCACCTCACCCGCCTGACCCCTTCCACCCTCTGGCCCCGTCCACCGTCTGGGCGTGACTCTCCCACCGCCCTTTCCGGGCGTGATCTCTTCCGAGGGCCTGAAGAAAACTGCGCCCCGACGGAGGGCGGAGCGGAAGAAGTCAGGGTGATCAGAACTAAGGCCCGACGGAGGGGTGATGTGCGAGCATGGGCGATCGTGCCGTCACCACGGTTGGAGCTCGACTCACTGTCCAAGCGGTATGGCGACGTCGTGGCGCTCGACGAGTGCTCGTTCGATGTAGGAGCCGGGGAGCTGTTCGGGTTCGTCGGCAGCAACGGGGCCGGAAAGACGACGGCGATGCGCATCGTGCTCGGTGTGCTCGAGGCGGATGCCGGGCACGTGCGTTGGGATGGCGCCGCAATCACGGAGTCGACCCGCCGGCGCATCGGGTACATGCCGGAGGAACGGGGGCTGTACCCGCGCATGAAGGTCGGCGAGCAACTCGTGTACCTGGCACGCCTGCACGGTCTGTCTCCGGCGGCGGCGGCGAAGTCGGTCGACGCCTGGACCGAGCGCCTCGGGGTCGCCGCCCGGCGTGACGACGACGTGCAGAAGCTGAGCCTCGGCAACCAGCAGCGCGTGCAGCTTGCAGCGGCGCTGATCCACGATCCTGAGATCCTCGTGCTCGACGAACCGTTCTCGGGCCTCGATCCTGTCGCCGTCGACGTGATGAGCGAGGTGCTCCGCGAACGATGCGACGCCGGCGCGCCGGTCGTGTTCTCGAGCCACCAACTCGACCTCGTGGAGCGTCTGTGCGATCGGGTCGGCATCGTCCGTGACGGCGCCATGGTGGCCGTCGGCGCCGTAGACGAACTGCGCACCGGCAAGACCGAACGCCTCATCATCGACGCTCCGCAGGCGCCAGACGGCTGGGCGGACGGGCTGCATGGCATCGTCAACAGTGCTCGACGCAACGGTGCCACCATGCTGGAGATCGATTCCACTGCCGATGATCAACAGGTGCTGCAAGCGGCGCTGTCCACGGGGCCGGTGCACCGCTTCGCCCGCGAACGCCCGTCGCTGACCGAGCTGTTCCGCCATGCCGTCTCCGCAGAGCAGCCATCGTGACGAACGCCGAACGTCCTCACCGATCGCTCGACGCGCTCGGCGTCGTGGCGCTCGTAGCTCGTCGCGAGCTGCTCACCCGGTTGCGTTCGAAGGTGTTCCTCATCACAACGGGTATTGCCGCGCTCCTCGTCGTCGCGGCATCGTTGCTGGCTACGTCGATCAGCACCGACGAAGGGACCGACGCCACCATCGGAGTGCCCGCCGGTGCACCGACGCTGCCCGACCAGATCGCCGCCGTGGGCGCTTCGCTCGGCCTGAACCTCGACACCGAGGAGGTGGCCGGCATCGAAGACGGTCGGGCCGGCGTGCGAGATGGCGACCTCGACGCCTTCGTGATGCCCGACGGCGAGCGATTGTCCGTCATCGTCGAATCCGACCTCGATCCCGAGCTGGAGAGCGCCTTCAACGTGCTGGCGGCCAGCACCGTGCTCGACCGGGAGATCACCGACCTCGGCGGCGACCCGGCTGCGGTGAACCGGGCCATCAGCCAGGCGGCGGTGAACCTGGAGACGCTGGAGGACCCGCGCTTCGACGTCGAGCGCCTGATCCTCGGCATGATCGCCGGCATCCTGATCTACGGCTCGCTGTTGATGCACGGTCAGGCGCTCGCCCAAGGCGTCGTGGAGGAGAAGTCGAGCCGGGTCATCGAACTGCTGCTCTCCACGATCCGGCCGTGGCAGCTCATGGCCGGAAAGGTGCTGGGCATCGGCACGCTGGGTTTGATCCAGATCGCCGTCATCGCCGGCGCCGGTGTGATATCCGCCGTCGCCACGGACGCGCTCACCATCTCGTTCGGTTCGATCGCAGGCACGGCCGCGTGGCTGATCGTCTGGTACATCGTCGGTTTCTTCGGCTACGCCCTGGTCCTGGCGGCTGTCTCGGCGCTGGTGTCCCGCCAGGAGGACATCAACGCCGTCCTCACGCCGGTGCTGATGCTGATCATCTCGGGCTTCGTCATCGGCATCTCCGTGCTGCCGTCCGACCCCGACAGCGCCGTGATCCGGGTCATGTCGCTGATCCCGACGTTCGCGCCGATGCTGATGCCGATGCGACTGGCCATCGGCGGCGTGCCGGCGTGGGAGGCGTTGCTGGCGCTGGGGCTGGCGCTGGCGATGATCCCGCTGCTCATCTGGGTGAGCGGGCGTGTCTACCGCAACGCCATCATGCGCACCGGCTCGCGCATGAAGCTCAGAGACGCCTTCCGGGCGGCCAGCTAGCCGGCCGCGACGGGTTCGAGCCCTACCTCGCGGTCGTCGACAACTGCACCGTCGGTGATGGCAGGGGCGGCCGTGCCGACCAGGTGCATCATGGCAGTGGCGACCACGTAAAGCATCAGTCCCGAGATCAGCGCCCGGTTGAACCCGAACTCCATCGAGATCACGGTGGTCAGTGAGGAACCGAGCACGGAGAAGAAGCCGTTGACCGCCCAGCACCAGGCGACGCTTCGATCACGGTCGCTGCCGCTGGTGTCCGTGGCCCGCACGACGGCGTCCATGCCGGTCGGCAGGAACACCCCGAGCAGCAGGCCGATGGGAAACAGCAGACCGAAGACGAGCGACATCCGCAGTCCTTGCGACCACGCGAGCGCCACCTCGGTGAGTGGATCCGACACGGCGATGTACACCAAGGCCAGCACGATCAACACAGTGGTCACGACCGGTAGCACCCAGCGACCGAGTCGCAGCACCATGCCGGAGAGCCGCGCCCCGACCGCCGTGGCGATCAGCAGGGTGAACAGGGAGACCGACAGCGACAGCGTCGGGAATCCCAACAGCAGCGCGAATCGCTGGATCATCGAGATCTCGATCAGCATGAACCCCAGTCCGAGCGCGGTGAAGTACACGAAGAACCCGAACCGGCGCGGCAGCCTGGTCTCACGGCTGTTGCGTCGACGGGTGATGGCAAACGGAACGAAGAGCATCAGTCCCGCGACCACGGTGGCGAGCAGCAACAGCACCAGCAGCAGACGCTCGCCGATGGCGATCTCCGGGTCGTCGAGGTTCGAGAGGTTCCAATCGGTGAGCACCGTGCCGAACGAGGTGAAGTGCCAGAAGAACGGCTGGTTGTCGTCGATGCTGGAGATCTCGTACGGGTACTCGTCGACGATGCTGTCGACCTCCTCACGGGTCCCGGTGATCACGTCCGACAACACCCCATCGACGCGCGCCGCCCCTGGCAGATACTCAGCCGAGGCCAACGGCACGTTCGGCAACACCGCTTGCACTCGTTCGGCCGTGGCCGCATCGACCTGCGGGCGGAACAGCATGATCGTGCTGATCCGCCCGAGAAAGCCCTCACCGCTCTCGGTGATCAGCGCCGAATGGTCGCCGAACGAACCGACTCGATCGGCGAGCGCCTCCCTGGCGGTCACGAGGTAGCGGGCGGTGCGAGTCGACTGGTCGTCGAGCTGCACGTCTCCGAATTGCGCCACCACCACACCTTCGTCAGACAAGTGGTCGTATGCGGACTGGATCATCTCCTCGGTGTAGAGGTAGCTCTCCGACAGCACGAAGGCGCCCGACGTGGCGGCGTTCGAGGCGGCGTAGCTGTCAGGGGCGACGAACCACACGATGTCGTACTCCTCGTCGCTTCGTGCGAGGAACGTGCGCCCGTCACCCTGCACGTAGTTCACCTTGGGGTTGTCGGTGATGTTCCCTGAGAAATCGGCGAGGTCGTTGCGCAAAATCGACACCGTGACCGGGTTCAGCTCGACCGCGTCGACCTGCGACACGCCGTAGGTCAGCGCCGCCTGGATCTCGTTGCCACCCGCGGCACCGATGATCAGGACCCGCGGCTCGGCGCCGTCGAACGCTGCGAAGGGGATCTGGCGGGCGTCGGCGGCGAACCGGTCGGTGGTGGCAGGCGTCCCGTCGTACTGGTAGATCGCCGAACCGAGCAGACCGTCGTGCGACAGGAAGTACACGTTGCCGAGATCGACGGCGTCCACGCGGAAAACCGAGCCCCAGCCTCCAGCGGCGATCTCGTCGCTGTCGCGCACCGTCTTGCTGTCGTCGGTGCGAACCTTCAGCTGACCGGCGAGGATCGCGCCGACCACCACCAGTGCCACGAGCGCGCCGGAGGCAACGACGTTGCCACGACCCATCGATGCGGCGACGACGCCCAGGACGGCCAACAGCGTCAGCGAGCCAAGGATCATCGCCGGCGGACCGACGGTTGCCTGCAGCGGTACCGCCGCCAGACAGCCCAGCGCCGCCCCTGCGAGGTCCCAGAAGTACAGCCTGCGCACGTTGCGCACCTCGACGACGATCAGCGAGGCGAGCAGCAGGCCGACCGCGAAGAACACCGCCGTGAGCGACAGTGACAGCACCAGCAGGCGCAGCAACTGGCTGACGGCCTCTCCGCCAGAGCCTTCCCAGATGAGGCCGGCTCGGGTCGGGATGCGCGCCACCACCGCGTAACCGACGATGCCGGCGATAGCCGCCGCCGGCGCAACCCGCTGAACCAGCCGATAGGTGTTGATCGAGCGCAGCGTGGACGACAACGAGGTCACGGCGCTGGCGGCCCCCAACCCGAGCAGCGCCAGGCCGATGACGAAGTACGTGTAGTAGTAGAACAGCTTGAACGAGATCACCCTCGTGTAGGCGATCTCCAGCGTCAAGGTCACGAAGCCGATAACGAACGCCGTCAGCAGTCGCAGGATCAGACGGCTGCGCTCGTGGTTCATGGTCGGAACATCATGGCAGGACGGCAGCGCCCCGATGAGGTCCCGCGGGCGGATGCCGAGACATGTCGAGTCGTCAGTGCGGCTCGTTCGTCATGCAGTCACGGTCACGGTGGCGGTCATGTTCGGATGAATGCCGCAGTGGTAGGGGAACGTGCCCTCCTCTTCGACCACGGCGGTGTAGCTGTCACCGTTGTCGAACTCTTCGGATTGGAACGGACCTCCTTCGTCGTCGCCGATCACGGAGTGCCGAGCCGAGTCCTCGTTGTTCCACGTGAGCTCGGTACCAACGGGCACACTGATCTCGGGCGGATCGAACGCAAAGTCGCTGATAGTGATGGTCATCGACTCGGCCGAGCTGGCCGGCGGTTGCGAATCGCCGGTGTCAGCTGACGTACCGGCAGGAGCCTCCGTACCGGCAGGAGCCTCCGTACCGGCAGGAGCCTCCGTACCGGCAGGAGCCTCCGTCGTGGCGGGAGCGCCGGTCGTGGCAGGAGCCTCCGTCGTGGCGGGAGCGCCGGTCGTGGCAGGAGCGCCCGTCGTGGCCGGCCCGCCCGTCGTACCCGGCGCGTTCGTCCCGGCGCCCGTCGGCTCCGTGTCGTCGTCACTGCCACAGGCAGCGGCAAGGGCAGCACCGATGGCGGCGGCGCCGGTAGAGAACAACAGATGTCGACGTGCGAACCGCGAGGGCTTGGCCGGCTCCGAGTTGTCGTTCGTAGCGCTGATGTCCGTGTTCATTGGCGGCTCTCTCCCGGGGTGGCGACGAGGTCGAGGGGGACCTCTTGCTGGTGCTGCTGACGGTACCTCTGATGGCGCTGCGAAGACCGTCACCCCTCGTCCACCAGTCCGGTCCACGAGTCTGGTCCACGCGCCGTCAGGGACGCGGGAACGTTGGATCGTGCTCGCCCAACGACGGCACAGGTCCTGGCTCGAACCGGTAGCCCTCGAAGTCGACGGGTGAGTTCACGACCTCGAACGGCGTCGTGCCGTCGTCGGGATCGATGGTGACGAATCCGCCGGCGCCCCGGGCCTGGGGGTCGGCGATCACGTCGGCGATGGTGTTGATCGGGGCCCACCAGACGTCGGCGTCGTCGAACCGGCTCGTCAACTCATCGAAGCCGAACCTGGCGAACGCAGCGTCGAGCACCGAGATCAGCTCGGCGCTGTGGCGGCGTCGCTCGGCGGCCGACGAGAAGCGCTCTTCGTCGCCGAGCTCCTGGCGGTCGATGGCCGCCAGCACCTTTGGCCAGTGACGGTCGGCCTGCACGCACAGCAGCCAGAAACCTCTCCCATCCGCAGCCCGGTAGCAGTTGACCAGCGGAGCACCACTCGTGTAGCGGTCCCGCGTCTGCTCGCGCCGCCCGAACCGCAGTTCGATGCCGATGTCCCACGACAGCGCGTACATGCCGGTTCGCAGCAGGCTCGTGGTGACGTGCCCGCCGCGCCCGGTGCGTTCGCGCTCGTACAGCTTGGCGGCGATGCCGGCCGCCAGGGACAGCCCGGTGAAGTGGTCGCCGAACCCGCTACGCAGTGCCGGCGGGTACTCCCCGTCGGGTACGAGCGTGGCAGCGACGCCGGAGCGGGCATAGAAGGCTCCGATGTCGTAGCCCGGCCGGTCCACGTCGGGTCCCTCGGTGCCGTAGGCCGTGATCGAGGCGTAGATCAGCCGCCCGTGACGAGCCATCACCTCGGACGGGCTCAACCCGGAGCGGGCCAACGCCGCCGGGCGCAGATTGGTGACGAACACGTCTGCCTGTGCCAGCAGCTCTTCGAACGCCTGGCGACCCTCGTCCGAGCGGACGTCGAGGATGACCGAACGCTTGCCCCGGTTGTCCATCTCGAACGGTGGCACACCCACCTGGTCGCGCACGCCCAACGCTGCGAACACAGACCGCTGCGGGTCGCCGTCGGGCGGCTCGACCTTGATCACGTCTGCACCCCAGTCGGCGCACAAACCGGCGGCAGCCGGGGCTGCCACCCACATCCCGAGCTCCACGACCCGCACTCCGGCCAGGGGTCCCACCGACCGCGAATCGCTCATCGCGCCAGTTTTCGTCATCATGGGGGACGTGCACGAATCCGACGACTGGGGCATGTTCTCCGACCACGGACCCTGGACGTTGCGTCGTGACGAGATCGAGTGGCTACCGACGGCCAGAAGGCTGCGCCAGGAAGCGCTCGCCGAGCTGCCGAGTCTGACAAGGCCGGGCCGCATCCCACCGGGCGTCCGGGTGTTCACCGTGGCCGCACGGTTGGGCGCTGCCCTCGGCGCCTGGCGGTGGAGGAAGCTGCGCCGGTTCCCGGACCAGTCGGCGTCCCGGTTCGACCTGTCACGGCGCCTGCGCCTGGCCGCCGAGGCCCTCGGACCCACCTACATCAAGCTCGGTCAGATCATCTCCGCTGGCGACGGGCTGTTCCCGCCAGAGTTGGTCGGCGAGTTCAAGAAGTTGCGCGATCAGGTCCCGTCGGAGTCACCGTCCACCGTGCGCCTCACGATCGAGGAGGACCTCGGTGTCCCGCTCGAGCAGCTCTTCTCCTCGTTCGACGAGACACCGCTGGCGGCAGCGTCGATCGCCCAGGTCCATGCGGCGACACTGTGCAGCGGCGAGGAGGTCGTCGTCAAGGTGCAGCGTCCGACCGTTGGCCGGCGGGTGCGCGACGATCTCCGAGTGATGGCCTGGATCGCGCCGCGGCTGGTCGGGCGCATCCGCGTGGCGTCGCTCGCCAATCCTCCTGCTCTCGTGGAGCTGTTCGCCGAGACCATCGTCGAGGAGCTCGACTTCCGCATCGAGGCGGCAAACATGATCGACCTGGCCGTCGTGCTGCGGGAGCTTGACCAGGACCGCTACGTCGTGCCCCGCCCCCACGCCACGCTCGTGACGCGCCGCGTGCTGGTGATGGAGCGCCTGTCGGGGTTCAAGTTCGACGATGTCGCCGGCATGCACGGTGCCGGTATCGACACCGAGGACGTGATCCGTACCGGGATGATCGCCTTCATGGAAGGGGCGCTCGTGCACGGCATCTTCCACGGCGACCTGCACGGCGGCAACCTGTTCGTGATGCCCGACGGGCGCACGGCGCTGCTTGACTTCGGCATCGTCGGGCGTCTGACCCAGCCCCACCGGCTCGCTTTCCTGCGGTTGATGCTGGCTGCGGCGACGAACGATGTGATGGGCCAGGTGACGGCGTTGCGGGACCTGGGGGCACTGCCGCCCGACACCGACCTCGCCGCCGTCATCTCCGACCTCGGACTCGACCGGCCGCCGGTCGACCCCACCACCCTTACCGGCGACCAGATGGTGAGGGAGGTGCAGCGCGTCGTGAAGGCGCTGCTCAGCTACGGGGCCCGCGTGCCCAAAGAGTTGATGTTGTACGTCAAGAACCTGATGTTCCTCGACGGCGCCATCGCCCGTCTGGCACCTGATCTCGACATCCTGGCCGAGATCGCCAACATCTCGATGACGTTCACGATGCGCCACGGTGAGCGGTTGAACGCCGAGTTGGGCATCGATCCGGGCGGCATCGCGATCGACCTGTCGGGTGTGAAGGCCGGGTTCGGAGTCGACGACAGCGTCGAGCACCTGACCTATCGCGACCTGCAGGAGCGCAGGGCACTGATCCAGCGCCGGATGCGTTCGCGTCTGAGAAACTGACGCCGTGCGTCTCGTCGTGGCCCGCTGCTCGGTCGACTACACCGGCCGCCTCGCCGCCCACCTGCCAGCCGCTGATCGATTGATCATGGTAAAGGCCGACGGCTGCGTGGCGATCCACGCCGACGGTGGCGCCTACAAGCCGCTGAACTGGATGAACGCCCCGAACCGGCTCGCCGAGCTCGACGGGTGGTGGGAGATCACGAACCCGAAGGGCGAGAAGCTGGTGATCACGTTGCACGAGGTGCACTCCGACAACACCCACGAGCTCGGTGACGATCCGGGGCTCACGAAGGACGGCGTCGAGGCGCATCTGCAGCAGCTGCTGGCGGCGTCGCCGGGCGCCATCGAGGACGGCATGGTGCTCGTGCGCAGGGAGTACCCCACGGGTATCGGCCCCGTCGACCTCGTATGCCGGGACGTGCAGGGCCGCGTGGTCGCAATCGAGGTCAAGCGTCGTGGCGAGATCGACGGCATCGAGCAGCTCAGCCGCTACATCGAGTGCCTGAACCTCGACTCGTCGCTCGGGCAGGTGCGAGGGATGCTGGTCGCCCAGGTCATCAAGCCGCAAGCCAAGGCTCTGGCCCGGTCGCGAGGATTCCACTGGGTGGAGATCGACTACGACGCGCTGAGAGGCATCGACCCTGGCGATCTGCGGCTGTTCTGACACCGATGAGTTTCGGCGCCGCGATCGGTCTCAACCACATGACATCGACGAACGAACCCACGCCGACGACGGAGCTGGACGCCGACTTCAGCCCGAGCGAGGCCACTCCGACCGACTGGGCGCGGACGCGCCGGGAGCTCGAGACCGCTGAGGTGTCGTGGCTGACAACGGTGCGCCCCGATGGGCGACCCCACGTGACACCGCTGATCACGGTCTGGCTGGACGGTGCCGCGCACTTCTGCACCGGGCCCGACGAGCGCAAGGCGAAGAACCTGGCGCACAACGGGCAGTGCGTGCTGACCACGGGCACCAACACGTTCGGGGGAATCGACGTGGTGCTCGACGGTGAGGCGACGAACGTCGCCGACGATGCGACGTTGCGCCGGCTCGCCGAGGGCTGGGAGGCGAAGTACGGCAGCGAGTGGCACTTCGACGTCGAGAACGGTGCCTTCGGACACGAGGGCGGTACAGCGCTCGTGTTCCGCGTGGCACCCCGCAAGGTTTTCGCCTACGAGAAGGACGCCCCCGGCGCCGCAACGCGATACCGGTTCTGACCACGCAAGTGGTGCGCAAACGAGGCGCGATGGCGGCAGCAAGCATTGGCAGAATGGGTAGATGGCGCTGCAGTACCTGGTCACCATCGATTGTGCCCGGCCCGAGGCTCTCGCCTCGTTCTGGCGTTCGCTGCTGGGGTATGCCGACAAGGGGGCCCCCGACGGATTCGAGAGCCGCGGGGAGTACCTGCGGTCGCTGGGACTGACCCAGGAGGAGATCGACTCGGGCGCTCATGCCGTTGATCCCGATGGGATCCTGCCACGCATCTACTTCCAGCAGGTCCCCGAGGAGAAGGTGGTGAAGAACCGGGTCCACCTCGACATCGTGGTGGTGCCCGACGGCGCCGACGAGGCGACGACCTGGGCGGCCCTGCGGTCGGCTGCGCAACGGGCGATCGACATCGGGGCCACCCACCTCAATGACTCTGATGACCCGGAGGATCCCTTCGTCGTGCTCGCCGACCCGGAAGGCAACGAGTTCTGCCTGGTCTGATCTTTCGCAACTACGGTGACCGCCATGGCACACGAAGTTCGAGGGGTGATCGCCAGGTCCAAAGGTGAGCCGGTCTCGATCGAGACCATCGTTGTGCCCGATCCAGGACCCGGCGAGGCGTTGGTCGCCGTGCAGGCGTGCGGGGTCTGTCACACCGACTTGCACTACCGCGAGGGCGGGATCAACGACGAGTTCCCGTTCCTGCTGGGGCACGAAGCCGCCGGCGTCGTTGAAGCCGTCGGCGACGGTGTGACCGACGTGCAGCCCGGCGACTTCGTGATCCTCAACTGGCGGGCAGTGTGCGGCGACTGCCGGGCCTGCAATCGCGGCGAACCGTGGTACTGCTTCAACACCCACAACGCGTCCCAGAAGATGACACTCGCCGACGGCACCGAGCTGTCCCCGGCGCTCGGGATCGGGGCGTTCGCCGACAAGACGCTCGTTGCTGCGGGTCAATGCACGAAGGTCGACCCCGAGGCACCGGCAACGGCCGCCGGCCTGCTCGGATGCGGCGTGATGGCCGGGCTCGGCGCTGCCATCAACACCGCCGCCGTCACCAGAGGACAGTCGGTCGCCGTGTTCGGGTGCGGTGGCGTCGGTGACGCTGCCATCGCCGGGTCTCGGCTAGCGGGGGCGGCGACGATCGTGGCCGTCGACATCGACGAACGCAAGCTCGAGTGGGCCAAGGAGTTCGGCGCCACGCACACGTGCAACTCGTCGTCCACCGACCCCGTCGAGTACGTCCGGTCGGTCACAGGAGGCTTCGGCGCCGACGTGTGCATCGAGGCGATCGGCAACCCCAAGGTGTACAAGCAGGCCTTCGAGGCCCGCGACCTCGCTGGCACCGTCGTGCTCGTCGGCGTGCCGCGGCCCGACGACGTGCTGGAGCTACCGTTCATCGAGGTGTTCGGCCGTGGCGGGGCATTGAAGTCGAGCTGGTACGGAGACTGCCTGCCCTCGCGGGACTTCCCGATGCTGATCGACCTGTACCGCCAGGGTCGCCTCGATCTCGACCGCTTCGTCAGCGAGGAGATCGGCCTCGACGATGTGGAAGAAGCGTTCCACAAGATGGAACGAGGCGAAGTCCTCCGCTCGGTAGTCGTGTTGTGAGGGCAGGGGTGAAGACCGGTTTCGGCACGGCGGGCGCTCCAGCGCCTTCGCCGGCCGCATCGAGCGTCGTGTTGTGAGGGCTCCTCCGTGAGTATCGAGCTGGTCACGACAGACGGGATCTTCGCTCTCGATGGCGGGGAGTGGGATGTCACGAACAACATCTGGATCGTCGGCGACGACCGGGAGGTGGTTGTGTTCGACGCCGCCCACGACCACCAGCCGATCGTCGACGCCGTGGCCGGCCGGCGAGTGCAGGCGATCGTGCTGACCCACGGCCACAACGACCACATCAACGCCGCCGTGCCGCTGCGCGAGGCCGTCGACGCGCCCGTCATGTTGCACCCCGACGACCGGATGCTGTGGGACGCCGTCTGGCCCGACGACACGCCCGACCGGGCCGTCGAACCAGGTTCGGTGATCACGGTCGCCGGGCACGAGCTCGCCGTACTGCACACGCCCGGTCACTCGCCCGGCTGCTGCTGCTTCCGCGACGTGGCGGGCGGGCGCGTGTTCACCGGCGACACGTTGTTCTGCGGCGGACCTGGGGCAACTGGTCGCAGCTACTCCGACGAGCCCACCATCCTGCGGTCGATCCGCGACAGGTTGCTCGCCCTCCCCGACGAGACGATCGTCCACACCGGTCACGGCGAGATCACGACCATCGGCGACGAGCGACGCGGTGTGCTCGGGCGTGCCGCCGAGCTCGGCATCGACTGACATGCGTCGGATCGACGGCGTCGTCCAGCACTACGCCTGGGGCGACGAGCGGGCGATCCCCGAGCTGCTCGGGGTCGAGCCCGACGGGCGGCCGTGGGCCGAGCTGTGGTTCGGCACCCACCCTGCGGGCCCATCGACCACTGATGACGGCAACTTTCTGGTGGATGTCACAGGCCCCCTGCCGTACCTGCTGAAGGTGCTGGCGGCGGCGGACCCGTTGTCGCTGCAGGCCCATCCCAGTGCCGAGCGGGCGCGCGCCGGGCACGCCGAACGCCGGTACGCCGATCCGTCGGCCAAGCCTGAGCTGCTCTGTGCGCTCACCCCCTTCGACGCCCTGTGCGGCGTGCGCCCGCCCGACGCCACGGCAATCGTGCTTGATGAGATCGGCGCCGACGACCTCGCCCGACAGTTGGGACGTGACGGCGTGGCGCGGTTGGTGGCCGATGTCTACC
>JACDHN010000343.1 GCA_013821025.1 Acidimicrobiia bacterium
CGCCTCCACCGTCGGTTCCTTGGGGATCTCGGTGCGGGTCACTGGTACACCCTCGCACTGATGCGAGCGACGGAGCGCCAGCGGAGGAGCGGCCATACGCGGCCTGCGTGGCCGGGGAACGCCTGCAGCACGGTCATGGAGTCTCCTCATAGGCATGGGCACACGTGCCGAGGGAAGCGCCAGCGACGAGGCACAAGCGGCGCGAGGAGGAAGCGAAGCGGACGACGAGCCCGCCATCCAGCACGGTCATGGGGTCTCCTTCTGGCCGTCACCGTCGAGGCGGGCGCTCGGACCGATGGCGCCGATGGCGTCGAAGTAGTCGAGGTGGGCGTCGACCACGTTGACCACATCGACGTCGTCGAGCACGTCGACACCGTTGGCCTCGGCCTCGCCCAGCAGGTAGCCAACGACGCTGTCGTCGGTGATGATCGTCGTGCGGTCGATGTCCTGGCGCCGATCGATGACGTCGGCCGGCGCCAGGCCCTTGTCGTGCAGCCAGCGCAGGTGGAACGTAAGCAGCCATCCGACCTCGCCGGGCGTCAACCGGGCCTGGCTAGCAGACGGGATGCGCTCCGAGACGAACTCAACGGCCTGCTCGATGTCATACACGGCGCGGGGCGCCACCGAATCGAGCCTGCGGGCTTCCCGGCCGATGACGACAGCGGCGACCACGAACGTCGCCAGCGCCGCCAGCGCCACGAACACCCAGCTGATCGGCTCCACGCTGTGAACACTACGGCCCTGCTCGCCCTCGTCAGATTTGTGGCCGACGTATGCGCCTGAAGCCTGACCAGGACGCTCATCGGCGAGCAGTTTTGTCAGATGCCGATGCGTTGGGCGAGCAGCTCACGGTGGTATGTCGGGTCGCCGAACAGCAGCTCGGAGCTCTTCGCCCGCTTGAAGTACAAGTGCGCCGGGTGTTCCCACGTGAAGCCGATGCCACCGTGGATCTGGATGTTCTCGGCAGCGGCGTGGAAATACGCCTCCGAGCAGTACGCCTTGGCCAGCGAGGCCACCGACGGCAGCTCTTCGTTCATCTCGCTAGCGCACCACATGCCGTAGTAGGCGGCCGACTTTGCCGATTCCACCTCGAGCAGCATGTCGGCGCACTTGTGTTTGATCGCCTGGAACGAGCCGATCGGGCGGCCGAACTGCACCCGGTCCTTGGCGTACTGCACGGCCATGTCGAGAACGAATTGAGCGCCACCCACCTGCTCGGCGGCGAGGCTGACGGCAGCCAGATCGAGCACCGTCGAGAGCACGTCCCAGCCGTGTCCCTCGGTGCCGATCAGCGTCGCCGGGGTGTCGGAGAACTCGAGTTTCGCCTGCTTTCGGGTCTGGTCCATCGTCGAAAGCGCCGTGCGCTCGAGCCCCGAGGCCTCGCCGTCGACGGCGAACAAACTGGTGCCCGACTCGGTACGAGCGGCCACCAGGATCAGGCTGGCGACGTGGCCGTCGAGCACGAAGCTCTTCGCCCCCGACAGCGTCCAGTCATCACCGCTCGATGAGGCCTCAGTGGTGATGCCCGACTCGTCCCACTTGCCCGACGGCTCGGTGAACGCCAGCGTGGCGGTGGTCTCGCCACTGGCAATGCCCGGAAGGTACTTGGCTTTGGCCTGCTCGTCGCCGCTGTGGATCAGGGTGTTGGCGGCCAGGACGACCGTGGAGAAGAACGGAGCGCACAGCAGACGCCGGCCCATCTCCTCGAGCACCACGCCGAGCTCGATCTGGGTGTAGCCCGAGCCGCCGAACTCCTCCGGGATGTGAAGGCCCTGCAGGCCCATCTGCTCGCCCATCTGCTTCCACACGGCTCCGTCGTAACCCTTGTCAGTCTCCATCAGCTCGCGCACGCTGGCCTCGGAGCTCTTGGAGTCGAGGAACGATCTGACTGTCTTGCGCAGTTCTTCCTGCTCGTCGGTGAATGCGAAGTTCATGGCCATCCAGTGTCCCCCGTTGACCCGTTGGCGGCAAATCGACGCGCCAGTGCGAGAATCCGGGACGATGAGAGTCGTGTCGCTTCACCGCTACCCCATCAAGTCGATGCAGGGGCAGTCGCTTCCGACGGCGACGGTGCGGGCGTTTGGCATCGACGGCGACCGGTCACATGCCCTCATGGACGTCGAGTCGGGCGTCGTGCTGACAGCTCGCCTCGATCCGCCGCTCTTGTTTGCCCGCGGTGCGATCGATGACGACGGTACGGCGACTGTCACGTTGGCCGACGGCACGGTCACCGTCGACCACGGCGAGCTCTCGGCCTGGATCGGGCGTCCCGTCGAGCTCGTGGCCTCGCAGGCACGGCCGAGCACCTATGAGATCCGAATCGACCCCGAGGACGAGACGAGCGACATCGTGGCGTGGCAGGGGCCCGGCGGAAGCTTCCACGACTCGACGCGTACCCAGATCAGCATCGTCGCCACGGGCGACATCGAACGCTGGGACGTGCGCCGCTTTCGTCCCAACGTCGTCGTCGAGGGTGAGTCGGTGGATCACCTCGTCGGGCACCGGGTGCGCCTCGCCGGCGTCGAGGTCGACGTCACGAAGACCATCGACCGCTGCGTCATGATCACCCGACCGCAGCCCGACGGCATCGATCGAGACCTCGAGGTGTTGCGTACGGTGCGACGCGAACGGGACATGCAGCTCGGTGTGGGAGCGATGGTGTTGCTTGGCGGATCGGTGGCGATCGGTGATTGCCTCGAAGTGATCGACGCCTGAGCTGCGAGACTGGAAGCATGCAGGACACTCCGAGCACCCCGCTGCACTGGGTCGACGGCAACGTCGAGGTGCACAAGGTCGTCGTCGGCCCGTACGCCAACAACGTGTTCGTCATCCGCTGCCGACGCACGGGCGAGGCGGTCCTGATCGATGCCGCCAACGAACACGAGCAGCTGCTCGAGCTGTGCCGGCGCCTCGGCGTGCGACGGGTGCTCGAGACCCACGGCCACTGGGACCACATTCAGGCCGTGCCGGCGCTGCGCGAGGCAGGGTACGAGGTGGCCGTGACGAGCGCCGATGCGCCCAAGCTCGCCGACGTGGGATACGACGTGCTCCTCGATGACGCCGAGGTGATCGAGGTCGGCAACCTGCGGCTCGATGCCATCCACAACCCTGGCCACACGCCGGGCTCGATCTCGTTCCGGTTGCGCGACACACCGCTGTTGTTCACGGGTGACACGCTGTTCCCTGGCGGACCAGGGGCGACGCACTTCGACGACGGCGACTTCGGCACCATCATCCGGTCGATCGAGCAGCGGCTGTTCTCGTTCCCCGATGAGACGGTCGTGCTGCC
>JACDHN010000088.1 GCA_013821025.1 Acidimicrobiia bacterium
CGAGAAGCTGGCCACGGCGGCACGCAACACCGGTGCGCCGTCGTCGGGCGTGGCATTCGCACTGCTGGCGGCGGTGACGTTGGACGGTGTGCCAGAGAACCTGGCGTTGGGGGTGTCGCTGGCCAGCTCCAGCGAAGAAGGTCTTGCTGGCATCGTCGCTCTGCTCGTCGCCATCTTCGTGTCGAACTTCCCCGAGAGCCTCGTGGGTGCGGCGGCGATGCGATCAGGGGATCGCTCGCCGAGGTTCGTGATCGGAATCTGGACGGTCACAGCCGTCGTCCTCACCGTCGCCGTCGTCGTCGGCCGAGCCGTCGCCGATGGAATGAGCCCAGGCACGTTGGCGTTCGCCCTCGCCTTCGCCGGTGGCGCTGTACTCGCTTCCCTCGCCGACACCCTGATGCCGGAGGCCTTCGAGCACGGAAGGCCGTTCAACGCCATGTCAACGGCGCTCGGGTTCCTCCTGGCCTTCGTCCTCTCCGATCTCTGACCACTGGTCGCAGGTCCAGCATCGGTCACGGCGGCGTCGATGCATCCCGGCGGCCGAGGTAGGCCTCGGCGACGGCGTGGTCGTCGGCGATCTCGTCAGGTGTGCCTTCTGCGATCACGCGACCCTCGGCGAGGGCCACGATGTGATCGCTGATGCGGGTGACGAACGCCAGATCGTGGTCGATGACCAGTACGCCGGCGCCGACGTGGCGAGCCGTCGTTCGCACGTGGTCGACCATGGCCAGGCTCTCGGCGTTGCTCATCCCCGACGTGGGCTCGTCGAGCAGCAGGAACTCCGGGGAGAGGGCGGCGGCGCGGGCGAGCTCGAGTCGCCGCTGGTTGCCGTAGTCGAGCGTCGCCGCTCGCCGTTCGGCCACGGCGAGCAGACCCGCCTGCGCGAGGAGGTCGTCGACCTCGACGGTGACCCGCTCGGGACGGTAGCGACGGGCGGCGAGAGCGGCGAGAGCCACGTTCTCTCGCACCGACTGCGTACCGAACAGCCGCAGGTTCTGGAACGTACGGGCGAGTCCTGCGCGGGCGATGCGGTGCGGCGGATCGTGGCTGAGGTCCCGGTCCCCGAGCATGACGGTGCCGGACTCCTCTGCGACGAGCCCGTTGACGACGTTGAACAGTGTGGTCTTGCCTGCGCCGTTCGGACCGATGAGGCCGACGATCTCACCGGGGCGGACACGTAGCGCGGCGCCGTCGAGCGCCCGGAACCCGCCGAAGCGCACGACCACATCGCGGACGACGAGCGCTCCGGAACCCGACCCGGAGTCTGCGCCCCAACCCGAACCCGTACCCGAGCTCGCGGCCGAGCGCGCCGGCGCCTCGTCGCTTGCCGGCTCGTCTCCTGCCAGCGCGCCGGGAGAGGCTGCCTCACGTCGGCGTGAGCGATGCCAGCGGCGCTGCAGCCATGCGGCGATGTCGGCGTCGCCGAGCAGGCCGCCGGGTCGCAGCAGCATCACGATGAGCAAGGCGACGCCGAGGAAGAGCTCGGGCAGCCGCTCGATCTCGTGCGTGTCGCCGATCTGGCGGGCGGCCTCGTTGCCGATCGTGATCACCGCCGTGCCGACGAAGGCGCCGCTCACCGTGCGCATGCCGCCGACGACGAGCATGGCGAGCAGCAGGATGCCGACGTCGAGCGTGTACTGCTTCGGGTTGGTGCTGCCGATCATCTGCACGCGCAGCGCCCCGGCGAGAGCGACGAGGGCGACGCTCACGACCCATGCCGTCCAGCGCGGCCAGAACACATTGATGCCGATGGCCGGCGCGGCGATCTCGTCATCGCGGGCGGCGACGGCGAAGCGCCCGGCACGCGTCTCACGAAAGACATGGGCGACGAGCAGGGCGACGAGCGCGGCGAGCCACAGCCACGTGTTCGTGGTGAGCCGGGGGACGCTCGACAAGCCGCCGGCGCCCCTCGTCATCTCCTGCCAGTTCTTCACCACCTGGTCGACGGCGAACAGCACGGCGAGCGTGATCATCGTCGCCGCCAGGCCACCGGCACGCGCGATCGCCACGCCGATCACGGCGCCGAGGATGGTCGCCGCGACCACAGCGACCACGGTCGCTCCGACAGGACCGAGCTCGACGTCGCCGAGCCCGAACGGGATGTCGGGCAGCGTCCCCACCTTCGTCGCCGCCGGGATGGCAGTGAGCGCCACGCCGTAGGCGGCGATCTGGGCGAAGGCGAGGTGCCCGAACGAGAGGATCCCGGTCGACCCGATGAACACCTGCAGTCCCATCACGATCACGATGTTCACGAGCAGCTCTTGCACCAACAGGTCTCGTGCCGCCCCGCCGCTCGATGTGTACACCGTGGCGGCGACGACCGTGACGGCGAACATGGCGCCGCTGGCGATGGCACTTCGGCCGAGCCGCTCCGCCCGCTCGGCCGACAACCCTGACGACGGCATCACACGCGCTCCGCGCTGCGAACGGTGAACAGGCCTTGGGGCCGGACGATGAACAGGGCGGCGATCAGTGCGAACACGAAGGCGTCGGTGAGCCGCTCCCACACTCCCTCAGGCAGGTAGCCGCGCAACATGACCTCGGCGAGACCGAGAGCGAGGCCGCCTGCGACGGCGCCGGTGAAGCTGCCGAGGCCACCGATGATCGCCGCCACGACGGCCTTGATCAGGTAGTCGGAGCCGAGTGCCGGTTCGGCACTCGGGCTGCGCATCAGGATCAGCGCGGCGGCGACGCCGGCGAGGAACCCTGCGAAGGCGAACGCTCCTGCGATCACTCGGTTGGCGCGTGCGCCCATCAGCCGGGCGGCGTCGAAGTCCTCGCTGGCGGCGCGCACGGCGATCCCGAACAGGGTGCGCCGGAACACGAAGGCGGTGAGGGCCAGCACGAGGGCGGTGACTGCGATCGTGGCCACGTCCATCCACTCGAAGCGGATGCCGCCGACCTCGAACGTGTCGAACACCCAGGCCGGTCCTGCGAACGATTTCTTCGTCGGCGACACGAACACCTGCCACAGGGCATGCGAGAGTCGTTCGAGGGCGAAGCTGGTGAGCAGCATCGTGAACGGACTCGAACCGCGAACCCAGCGGAAGGCGATGCGCTCGGTGGCGACCGAGGCCACGACGGCTGAGACGACGATCGCCGGGGCGAGCACCCACCAGTTGATGTCTCTTGTCGACAGGAAGTACGCCAGGTAGGCGCCGACCGTTATCAGTTCGGCGTGGGCGAAGTTGACGAGGTGCATCACCCCGAAGATCACCGAGATGCCGAGCGCCAACAGCGCGTACGTGCTGCCGCGCCCGAGGCCGTCGACGATCGTCTGGACAAACGTGCTCATCTGCGATCGCTCACCCGACCCCGCCGCCGAGGTAGGTGGCGAACAGGTCGTCGCGTGCTGCGAGCTCGGCGCCGGGTCCCTCGGCGGCGATCTCCCCCGGGCGCATCACGTAGCCGCGGTCGGCGAGCGCAAGGGCGCGGTGGGCGTTCTGCTCCACGAGCAACACGGTCCTGCCACGCTCGTGCAGCTCGGCCAGCAGGTCGAAGACGACGTCGGTCATCACCGGGGATAGCCCGAGTGTCGGCTCGTCGAGCAGCACCAGCTTGGGGTCGCTCATCAGTGCCCTGGCGATGGCGAGCTGTTGGGCCTCGCCACCCGACAGGTGCCCGGCGGCGGTGTCCCAACGGCTGTCGAGGATGGGGAACCGTTGGCGCGCCGCGTCGAGGCGGAGGCGGCGGTCGGCGGCGGACGCCGTGATGCCGGCCACCTGGAGGTTCTCGCCAACGGTGAGATCACGGAATATGCGGCGGTGCTCCGGGACGAGTGCCAGCCCTGCGCGCACGAGCCGGGCAGGGTCGGCGCCGGTCACATCGGTGCCGTCGAGCAGCACCTTCCCGTTGACCGGCTTCAGCAGTCCTGCGACCGTGTTGAGCAGCGTCGACTTACCGGCACCGTTCGGCCCGACGACGGCGACGAGGTCGCCCTCGTCGACGTGCATCGAGACGCCGCGGAGGGCGACGACGGCGCCGTAACGGGCCGTCAGGTGCTCGACGCGCAGCAACGGGTCACGAGCCCGGGATGTAGCTCGGCCGGAAGGTGTCGGTGAACGCCGGCTCGCCCTCCTCCACGGTGAGGATCACGACGTCCTTCTCCGGCACGCCGTTCGTGCCGGCGTAGGTGACGTTGCCCGTGGTGACCTCGAGGTCGGAGATGTTCGTGATCGCGTCGATCATCGCCGTCCCTTCCACGGAGCAGGCGGTCTCGGCAGCGTACGCAAAGACCTTCACGACGTCGGAGGCGAGTGCGCCGAAGCTGACGGTCTCGATCTCGGCACCGGCCTCGGCGGCTGCGTCGAGGAACTCCTGCACGCCGTTCTCCTCGCGAGGAAACGTGTGCCCCGTGAACGACACGCCGTTGGCGACCTCACCGGCGCTCCACACCACGGTGGCATCGAAGCTGTCGGCGCCGACGACCAACATGTCGCCGAGCCCTGCGGCTTCGAGCTGCTCCAGCAGGACTCCTGCGCCGGGCATGATCATCGCCGTGTACAGCACGTCGGGTGCAGGGTCGAGGCTCGACAGCTCGTTGACCTGTGACGAGAAATCCTCGTCCGCGATCCCGAACGTGAAGTCGCGGACCACCTCGCCGCCGGCCTCCCCGAAGGCGTCGGTGAACGCCGCTGTCGTGTTGGTGAAGTACGGGTCGTCGGGGGACGAGAACGTGACCGCCGTGCGAGCTCCGTCGCCGTAGGCGAACTCAGCTGCAGCAGCCGCCTGCACCGGGTCGGAGAAACTCATCAGGAAAGCGCCGCGATCGGGCTGGGCAAGGGCGAGGTCGGTCGAGGCGTTGGAGATGATCGGCACCTGACCGTCGACCGTATCGATCAACGGGGTACCGCTGTAGGCGAACGGCGGGCCGATGATCGCCTCGACGCCGTCGTCGAGCAGCTCCTGGGCGACGCGCTGGGCGGCCGACGGGTCGCTTGGCAGTTCCTTGATCACGTACTCGACGTTCTGCCCGCCGACCCCGCCGGCGGCGTTGAGCAGCTCGACCTGGACGCCAGCAGCTTCAGACCCTGGCTGGTCGGCGAACCCGCCGAACTCGCTGAAGTCGGCGGCGTAGCCGATGGTGAGTGGCTCGTCGAGCGTGCAGTCACCGCCCGGCGCTGTTGTCGCGCCGGTCGCGTCGGGTGCATCGGTACCGCTCGGCTCGGTCGTGGCGCCGGACCCGGACGTGGTAGCCGGCACGGTGATCTCGCCCGACGACTCGGATATCGGCGCCGCAGAGTCGCCACCCGTCGGGGCGGACTCCTCGCCATCGTCGTCACCGCATCCGGCGGCGATCAAAGCCGCCGCCGCCAAGATCGAGATCGTCCGCCGAAGCTGCATCGTTCCCCCTAGCAGGCCGCCTGGTTGTCGGCGAGCATACTTCGTCCGTGCGACTCGTTCGGAGCCGCACGACGCAGCGCCGGTTCCTCGTTCTCGGCGACGGATCAGGCGGTTCAACCTTCCGTCGGCGCGTACGTGAGGCTCAGTACGCCGGTCGTGAACGTCTCGCTCCTCACGAGTTGCAGCGGGTGCGTGGGCGTGTCCTCGAACAGCCGGTGGCCGTGTCCGACGGCGATCGGGTGGACCATGAGGTTGAGCTCATCGAGCAGACCGTTCGCCAGCAGCCAACGCACGGTGG
The DNA here is from genome assembly GCA_013821025.1 of Acidimicrobiia bacterium. Taxonomy (GTDB): domain Bacteria; phylum Actinomycetota; class Acidimicrobiia; order Acidimicrobiales; family Ilumatobacteraceae; genus JACDHN01. The sequence continues at coordinate 5,642 of JACDHN010000088.1, forward strand.
TGGCGCTGCCGGACATGCCGATGTCACCGTCGGTGCCGTCTTTCATGTCCTGGATCCCTGCGGCAACGTCGCCGGAGATGATCGTGGAGTTGTTCCACGTCGCCTCCGTGAGCGAGTTCGACACGACGTGCTTGGGCACGCTGTTGATGAACGAGGCGAACGGCACGTCGTCGCCCTGGTTGGGCCAGAACGACGCCCACTCCTCGTAGAGCACGCGGCCCATGAGAAACGCCTCGTTCCGATCGGCGCCGCTGCTGATAGCGGCGCCCATCTCATCGTTGAAGTAGGGAAAGTGCCATTGCTCGGGCGACTCGACGACACCGTCGAGCGAGATGAAGAAGTTCGACACGATCTTTCCCATGGGGTGCTCCTCGTCAGGTTGGGGTGCCTCGCTCTGCGCGGGCGGTCTCCTTGCAGTCGGGAGTGAGACCGCATTCGGCTGATGAACTCATCGGTGTGCTGGCGCCAAACGTATTCCGTCACACCGTCCAGGGCGGGATGCCGAGATCCTGGCCGTCGGCGCCGGAGACCCGGGCGCCACCGGGGCCTGTGGCGATGGCGACGAAGCCTAGGTCGGCGTCGGCGGTGAACTGCCGCACGACGCCAGCGTCGAGTATCACGGTGTCGCCTGGAGCGAGGGAGTGCCCTACGCCGTCGACGTCGAGCGAGGCGGCGCCGGCCAGCACCGTCCAGATCTGCTGGACGTCGAAGCTGTGCGAAGGTCCGGCGGCGCCCGGGTGCAGCTCGACCCGCCAGAGGGACGTGTCGGTGCCGCCCTGTTTCGGCGAGGCGAGCGTGGTCATGACACCGTTGGGGGTCTCCGAGCGGCGGGCGGCCGTGGCAGAGATCACGTTCATGGGATCGGTCCTCTCGTATGATCGACAACGTGGTTGTCGTCATAGTAAAGCTGGTTGTCGAAATTGGCAACGCGTGAGCCCGCCAGGAGCGGCGGTGGCTTCGAGTTGCCACTGATGCTGCTCGCCGGCTTCCGCGCGATCATCGACGAGCTTCACACGGAACTGTCGAGTCGCGGACATCCCGATGCACGCCCCGCCCACGGGTTCGTGCTCCAGGCCATCGGACCCGACGGCGCAACCGCCAGTGAGGTGGCACGCCGGCTCGGCGTCTCGAAGCAGGCGGCAGGCAAGTCGATCGAGCGGATTGAGGTGCTCGGCTATGCCGCACGCATCGCCGACGAGATGGATGGCAGACGCAAGGTCGTGCGCCTCACTGATTACGGTGTCGACCTCCTCACCGAGTCGGCCAAGATCCTCGATCGCATCCATCGGCGCTGGGTCCGGGCACTCGGAGTCGATCGGGTCCGGGCGCTCGAGTCCGATCTGCGCTCGATGACACCGTCGGCCGTGTTCCGGCTCGACCTGGCGGGTTGGCTCGGCTGAATCGTCGGCGGACTCGTCGCTGGTCTCAACCGGCGCAGGCGGGAGGGGAGTCGAGCGTCGTGCGGCTGTCGAGGTCGACCTCGACACGGTCATCGTCGGTGACTCGCACCGTGTAGGTGGGTTGGCATTCCTCCTTGACGGACTCCCAGCCAGTACCGAGCTCGAACGCCCACTGATGGCCGGGGCACACGAGGCGGTTGCGCAGCACGACGCCCTTGACCAACTCGCGCTGGCGGTGGATGCACGTGTTGTCCATCGCGTACACGTTTCCGTCGTGGGCGACGACGACGATCATGCGGTCCCCTTGCTCGCCGTCGGTCACCGCGAACTTTCGACGTCTCGTGACCTCGGCGAGTTCGCCGACGTCGAGCCAGCGGCCGGTCTTGCTCAAGCCCGGGTCCACGTCAGTCGGTGTCCTCAGCGGACAACCACCGCCGGCGCAACCGTTCGTTCACGGCGGTCGGCAGCGAGCGGTCGATCGCCCGCTCGTCGAGCGCGGTCTGGTCGGGATCCCACGAGATGGCGCAATCCCCGGACACGTAGGTCTGGCAGGCCAGCCGCCACCCCTCGTCGAGCAACGCCCCGAGCCGCTCCCGCTCGCGCTTGCGCGGCGGGCTCAGGTTCTCGCGTCCGCTCTCGATGTACACGCGATCGGTGCCGCAGTTGCCGCTGGCGCAGCGGTACGGCACGCCGCACTCGTTGCGGATGGCGATGCGCAGCAGGTTGACGTCGTCACCGTCGGCGAAGTCGACGGCGGCACCACTCGTGACGAAGCGGATGATCGGCATGGCGCAGGCTCAGGCGCGGCTCGGACGACGCCGTGGTCGCCTGGCCAGGCCGTGAGGAAGGAAGGGTCAGACCCGCTCGAGATCGGGGGCGACGTAGGTGTCGTACAGCGACTTGGTGTACGAGAAGCGCATCTCCGCACCGGCCTGCACCAGGTCGAGGCAGCGCTGCTGCAGCTCCGGGGTGTCGGCGTAGTCGAGCACGATCTGGTACCCGCGCTCGCCATGCACCTCGTCGGAGGTGATGTGCAGGTCGAAGAACTCGGCGTCGTCCTCGGTGAAGCCGTACACGTCGAGCAGCGGCGGATACTGCTTGCGGTAGATCGCAGGCACCTGCGACTCGAGCCCGACCACCAGTGCCGCAGTGGCGACCGCGAAGTGCTCGCGCATCGCCACGGCGTAGCACCAGCCCTGCAGGCCGCGGGTCACCGGGTTCATGTTGCGGGCGTCGGTCACCCGCTCACGGGTGGTGCCGCACGCTTCGGCGAAGCGGATCAACAGGTCGGTGTGGCGGACGTCGGAGACCTCTTCCTCGTACATGTTCTGCAGCAGGAAGTCCTTGGCGTCCGTGGCGTGATCGGGCGTGTTGGCGTAGATGTAGGCCAGGTAGTCGGCAAACGGGCCGACGTAGTGGTAGTGGTTCTCCGCCCAGCGGGCGAAGTGCTCGCGCTTGAGCTCGCCGTTCGCCCACGCCATGCTGAACGAGGCGTTCTTGGCCTCGCGCCCCTTGATCGCTTCCTCGAGCGCAGCGCGGAAGTCGTCCTTGGAGAGCAACTCTGCCATCACATCACCTTTCGAGCTCACAGCCGGGCT
>JACDHN010000344.1 GCA_013821025.1 Acidimicrobiia bacterium
AGCTGGCGATGAGCGGTGAGATCAAGACGCAGAACGCCCCGTTCCTGCTGCGCCAATGCATTGCCAACCGACGCCACGGGTGGGCAGCCTGGCAGTTCGTGAAGACCCACTGGCGTGAGGCGAACGAGCGCTTCCCGACCAACACCATCGTGCGCATGATCGATTCGGTGAAGCTGCTGAACACGAGCGAGGCCGTCGCCGATGCCCGGTCGTTCTTCGCCGAGCACCCGATCGATCAGGCGACCAAGACGTTGGAGCAGGTGCTCGAACGCCAGCAGGTCAACGCCGACCTGCGCCAACGCGAAGCCGACCGCTTCCCCGCCTCGCTGTGACAAGTCACTGGAGGACCGCGTGGATGGCGGACTCGATGTCGGCTTCTGACACGAGGACGAGGCGGGCAGCATCGCCGAGCGGAATGAACGAGTCGTGAGCGGCGACGCGTTCGAGCGGGCCGCGGTAGCCGTGCTCGACGAGCCCCGCCACGATCGCCTCGCCAACGCCGGCGCTGCGCCGAGTCTCATCGACCACGACGACGCGTCCGATCTCCGATGCCCGTTCGGCGACCGCGGCGATCGGCATCGGCGCCAGCCAGCGCAGGTCCATCACGCAGCATGAGATGCCTTCCGCGGCCAGGCGCTCGGCGACCCGAGCCGAGAGGTACGCGCCGTTTGCCCAACTCACGACGAGCACGTCGGTCCCCTCGCGAGTGACAGCGGGCTCGCCGACTGGCACGTGCGTCTCGGCCCACCGATCCGGTGGTTCGTACGGCGCCGTCCAGCCATCGTCACCTGGCTCGTGCAGCTCTCGCATGTGGTAGAGGGCGATCGGCTCCAGGAACACGCTCACCGTTCCGTCGGCGACGGCCGCCGCGACGCATGTTCGCAGCATGGCTGCGGCGTCGGCAGGACGCGAAGGAGAGGCGATCACCAAGCCAGGAATGTCGCGCAAGACGGCGACGGAGTTGTCATTGTGGAAATGACCACCGAAACCCTGCTGATAGCCGTAGCCGGCGACGCGCACCACCATGCCGTTGCGAAACTGGTGGTTGGAGAAGAACGACAGGCTGGCCGCCTCGCCGCGCAGCTGGTCCTCAGCGTTGTGCAGGTAGGCCAGGTACTGGATCTCTGGGATCGGCAGCAGCCCGGACACGGCGGTGCCGAGGGCCAACCCGAGGATCGACTGCTCGTCGAGCAGCGTGTCGAAGACCCGACCGGCGCCCGCCCTGCGCTGCAAATTGCGGGTCACGCCGTACACACCGCCCTTGGCGCCGACGTCCTCGCCGAACACGAGCACCCGCTCGTCGGCGGCGAGGGCGTCGCCCAAGGCACGGTTGATCGACTCGGCCAGCGTGAGCCGACCCTCGGACTCCGGCTGCTTACCAGCCGCCGTGGTGCGGTCCTCCCCGGCGCGGACCGCCAGCTCGGCCACCCGGTCGGGATGCCGGGGTGCCAACGGTGCCATGATCTCGGCCGGTGTGGCGAGCGTCGGGGTACCGAGCAGCTCGTTGGCCCGGGCCCGCACCTCCGCTCGCGTCGCCAGGTACCGCTCGGCCAGGTCGTCGGGCGTGGCGCTTCCGGAGGCCACCATCATCCGGGCCGTAGCCAGGATCGGGTCGCGGGCCTGATCCTGGCGAACCGAGGCCGGCGACCGGTACGACGCCTCCACATCAGAGCCGGCATGGCCCCCGTAGCGGACCGTTCTCAGATGCAGCACGGCGGGACGGCCGCGGCCGCGCACCTCGTCGGCCAGCTCGACAGCCGTTTCGTACACGGCCGCCGCATCGGTGCCGTCGACATAGGAGTAGCGCAGTCCTGGCTGGCTCGACAGCGCCGCCGCCACCCAGCCGGCCGGAGTCGGCACGCTGATCCCCCAGCCGTTGTCCTCGCACACCAGCAGCAGTGGCAGGCGCATGCCCTGGTGGACCGTGTAGGCGGCGGCGTTGATCGTGCCCTGGGCTGTGGAGTGGTTCAGCGAGGCATCGCCGAAGCTGCACACGGTGATGGCGTCGTTCGGCCATTCGGTGTCGAGACCCAGCCGGCCGGCGCGGCCGATGGCGAATGCCACGCCCAGCGCCCTTGGCAGGTGCGAAGCGATCGTCGACGTCTGCGGGATGACCGCCAGGCGACGGTGACCGAACACCTTGTGACGGCCGCCGGCGATCGGTTCGTCGACGGATGCAAGCAGGCCCAATAGCACGTCGCTGACGCCGTCGTGGTCGGCGCCGCCACGGGCACCGATCTGAGCGGCTCGCGACAGGTAGAACCCGCCAGAGCGATAGTGCAGTAGCGCCGGATCCGTCGGACGCACGGCCGCTGCGATCCAGGCGTTGGCCTCATGGCCGGCCGAGCCGATGGTGTAGAAGCCCACGCCCTCGGCACGGAGCCAGCGAGCCGTCAGATCGAGGTGGCGGCTGCGCAGCTGGGATTCGAACACCCGCTGCACCACGTCGTCGGGGACCTGCCGGCTGCCGGTGGCCGCTTCCACACCGCCCAGCGTCTCGAAGGCGTCGAGCAACGTCGCATCCAGCGCGTCCAGATCATCAGGCCTCGCAGCACCCATGGAACAAACGTTACAGTGCCACCAAGTTCTGGAACGGAGACAACCATGACCCTGACGACCGACCCGTCGACCGCCACCGCCCTGGGGCCGGCTCCGCATCTCACCACCGAGCTGCCAGGACCCATCGCCCGACAGATCATCGCCCGCGACGAAGCGGTGACCAGCCCGTCGCTGACTCGCGTGTATCCCCTCGTCGTGCGCCGGGCCCACGGCTGCGTCATCGAGGACGTCGACGCAAACCGCTTCTTGGACTTCAACGCAGGGATCGCCGTCACTGCCGCCGGCCACACCCATCCGGCCGTGAACGCTGCCATCCACGCCCAGGTCGACGACCTACTGCACTACTGCTCGAGCGACTTCTACCTGCCGGTCTATGCCGACCTGTGCGAACGGTTGGTGGCGCTGGCGCCGATGCCCGATGCCAGGGTCTTCTTGTCGAACTCTGGCACCGAGGCAGTCGAGGCGGCACTGAAGCTGGCCCGCCATCGCACGGGCCGGCCAAACGCGATCGCCTTCTTCGGTGCCTTCCACGGCCGCTCGCTCGGCAGCTTGTCGCTGACTGCCAGCAAGGCTCGCCAGCGCGCCGGATTCGGGATCCTGACACCTGGCAGCTTCCACGCCCCGTTCTTCGATCCGTACGACGACACTGCGCTCACGGGTGCCGGCTACATCGAGCAGGTGTTGTTCAAGAAGCTGACCGATCCGTCCGACGTGGCAG
>JACDHN010000345.1 GCA_013821025.1 Acidimicrobiia bacterium
GGCCGTCAGCAGGAACTGGCCCATCGAGGCGGCGAACCCGAGGCACACCGTGGCGACGGCGCAACCGACGAACTGCATCGTGTCGTAGATCGCCATTCCTGCGGTCACGGACCCGCCGGGGCTGTTTATGTAGAGCCAGATGTCATCGTCGCTCTCACCTTCCAGAAAGATCAGCTGGGCGCACACGCGGTTGGCGCTCTCGTCGTCGACCTCTGAACCGAGCAGCACCACCCGGTTCTTGAGCAACCTGTTGAACACCTCGTTGCGCGAACCGGTACCTTCTTCGAGCGCCTGCGGGAGGATCGGAGCGACCATGGTCCGCAGGTTACCGGCGTCGCCGACACGCTCGCCCGAGACTCGCGATGGGCAGGCAGCGGGTATGACAGAGTCGAGAGATGGCCGATTTCTTCGTGGGCGGGGCGATCGACGCTACGAAGCACGAACGCACCGGAGACTCCACGACCATCGAGTCCGACGATCTCACGACACATGGCGTGATCGTCGGCATGACGGGATCCGGGAAGACAGGCCTCGGCATCGTCCTCATCGAGGAGGCGCTGTCAGGCGGGCTTCCGGTGCTGATCATCGATCCGAAGGGCGACCTGACGAACCTGTGCCTGATGTTCCCAGAGCTGAGCCCGGACGATTTCCGGCCGTGGATCGATGAGTCGCAGGCGACAGCAGCCGGTGTCACACCCGACGAGGTCGCCGCCCAGCAGGCGGAGACCTGGAAGAACGGTCTGGCGTCGTGGGACATCACCGCAGAACGCATCGCCGCGCTCCGCGACAAGGTCGACTTCACCATCTACACGCCGGGATCGAAGGCCGGGTTCCCGATCAACCTCATGGGGTCGCTGCAGGCCCCGCCCACCGACGACGCCGAGATCGTTGGCGACGAGGTCGAGGGATTCGTGTCGGGTTTGCTCGGCCTCGTCGGCATCGCCGCCGACCCGTTGTCGAGCAAGGAGCACATCCTCCTTTCCAACCTCATCCACCACGCGTGGTCGAGCGGTCGACACATCGACCTGCCGACGCTCGTGGCGATGGTGCAGAAGCCGCCGATCCGCAAGCTCGGCGTGTTCGAGCTGGACCAGTTCTTCCCACCCGACGATCGCACCAAGCTGGCAATGTCGCTCAACGGGCTGCTGGCATCGCCGTCGTTCGCGGCGTGGGCCGAAGGAACACCGCTCGACATCCAATCGTTGCTCTACAAGGCCGACGGCACCGCTCGCTGCGCCATCGTCACGACGGCACACCTGTCCGACGAGGAGCGCCAGTTCGTCACATCGCTCATCTTGGCGAAGCTGGTGACGTGGATGCATCGCCAGAGCGGCGTCAGCGATCTGCGGGCGATGCTGTACATGGACGAGGTGATGGGCTACCTACCACCGACGGAGAATCCGCCCACGAAGAAGCCGATCATGACCCTGATGAAGCAGGCTCGGGCGTTCGGTGTCGGTGTGGTGCTGGCCACCCAGAACCCTGTCGACGTCGATTACAAGGCACTGTCCAACGCCGGCACGTGGATGGTTGGCCGGCTGCAGACCGAGCGCGACAAGAAGCGGCTGCTCGACGGCATGAGCTCCGCCGCTGGCGGTGTCGACCTGCGTGCCGTGAACGACATCATCAGCGGACTGGACAAGCGCGAGTTCGTGCTGCGCAAGGCGGGCGAGGACCAGCCAGAGGTGTTCACGACGCGCTGGGCGATGAGCTACCTGCGCGGGCCGTTGACGCGCGATCAGATCGCCACGCTGATGACCCCGTTGAAGGGCTCCGAGCCAGCGCCCACCGACGGTGCCGGCGCACCCGCCCCCGCCTCCGCCGCCGAAGCGACCGGCTCCTCCCCAGCACCTCAAGCGGCGGTTGGCGACGACGCGACGCCGGTGATGCCCGAGGTGGCTGCCGGCGTGATCGTGCGCTTCGTGGACCCGGCCGCGCCGTGGCTGTCCGAGGTCGGCGCCAGCGGGTCGGGGGGTCGTCTCGAGCCTTCCATTGTCGCCCGCGTCAACGTCCGCTACGACGACCGAGCCGCAGGAGACCTCGTCCACGACGCGGAGTACGAGGCCGTCGTCTTCCCGCTCACGTCGCCACCCGACGTCTCCAGGGCGATCGCCGTCGACTACGACGACCGCGATCTCGTCGACACCCCGCCTCCGGGTGCCGTGTACCGACTCGGCGACGTGGCGCTCGGTGAGAAGTCACTGTTCACCCAGGCGGAGCGGGATCTCACCGACCACCTCGTGCGCACCATGACGCTCGAGCTCCGGACGAATCGGGAGTTGAAGCTCTCCTCGCGCCCAGCCGAGAAACCCGAGGACTTCGAGGCGCGCTGTCTCAAAGTCGCCGACGAGCACGCCGACATGGAGATCGCCGAACTGCGCGACAAGTACGAGGCCAAGGTGACCAAGCTGCGGACCCAGATCGGTGCCGCCGAGGACCGCGCGGGCGTCGTCGAGAGCGAGGGCAAGGGTCGCCAACGCGACGAGCTGCTCTCGACGGCCGGGTCCGTGCTCGGCGGGCTGCTGAGTGGGCGCCGCTCCAAGGGCCGCCTGCTCGGCTCGATCCTCGGCAAGGCCGGCCGGGCGGCGCTGGGACAGTCCCGCTCGCGCACCGCCGAACGCCGGATCGAGGAGGCTGACAACAAGGTCACCAGACTCACCGACGAGTTGGAGGCGTTGGACGCCGAGCTCTCGGCCGAGATCACCGAGATCGACGCCCGTTGGATGGAGACGGCGAAGCAGATCACGACCATGTCCGTGTCGGCCGAGAAGTCCGACGTCGAGGTCGTGCAGATCTGTCTCACCTGGCTCCCCGTCGCCTGACGGCGCCGCGGTAGCGTGCGGACGCCACGCGGGCGTGGCGGAACTGGCAGACGCGCAGGATTTAGGTTCCTGTTCCCCAGAGGAGTGAGGGTTCGAGTCCCTCCGCCCGCACCATGCATGCCACCGAGATCCCCACACCCGCCCCGGTCATCGACCGGCGCACATTCGAGGCCAACCTCGACATCATGACCGCGGCGCACCCTGGCGCGGCACTGCGCCCGCACGTGAAGGCCCACAAGTGCACAGCCATCGCCAGGGCCCAACACGAACGGCGCCACACCGGTTTCACGTGCGCCACTCCCCGAGAGGTCCTGGGAATGGCCGACGCAGGGCTCGGCGACGACCTGCTGCTGGCCAACGAGACCATCGACTCGCGCCGTCTCGCCGCCATGGCAGCTCGCCAGGACGATGCCAGCATCACGATCGCTGTGGACAGCGAGGCCACAGTT
>JACDHN010000346.1 GCA_013821025.1 Acidimicrobiia bacterium
CACCCGGCCCTGCCGCCGAGCGGCCGCACCTCGAGGTTGCGACCGACTCTCACGTCAGTCTGTTGGCTCTTTGGTGCCGGCCTTGGCTAGACCCCGCGAGATGGCGTAGGCAACCGTGAGAAGGGTGGCGTATCGCCAGCCATCGTCACGGGTGATGCTGTCTTGGCCTTCGCTGTAGGCGGTTAATAAGACTGCCACGATGCCGAGGATGATGAACCAGAACTCACTGGTGCGAAAGAACGCCTTCGTCTCGGTGTAATCCGCTCCGTCATCCTGCCAGTCGCTTTGGTAGCCGACCGCCCCGCGACTCCCGAGCGTCGTGTCGTCCGGGTCCGTTGAACTGTGGCCCGACAAATCGCTCATCGGTGCGCTCGACTTCGGTGCTACGAGTCGTAGCCCGCGGCAGGGGTGCCAGGCGGACTGATCGGCGCGTCGCCTGACAGCCACAGCAGAACCTCGCCTTCGAGGCCATCGGGGTCCTTGAAGAAGACGCTGTGCGCGCGCCCGAAATCCGTGACGAACCCGTCGCTCGCACCACATGCCATCAGCCGCTTGCGAATCTCCACGAACGCCGCTTCGTCGGCGGCCTGCAATCCGATGTGGTCGATCGGGCCGTGTCCGAACATCGAGCCGCGTACGAGAACGGGTGGGACGTCGCCGTCGAGCTGGAACACGTTGAGTTCCGTCCGCGTTCCGATGTCAACCATCGTCAGCGTTCCAGGGCCGATGGTCGCCCGATGTGAGACCGTGGCGTCGAAGACATCCTCGTAGAAGCGGACGAACCGATCAGTGTCGTCCGTGATGATCGCCACATGGTTGATCCCGTCAAGCAGCATGAGACCCTCCTTGCGTCTTCGGCTCGACGTCTGTCGCCCTAGCCGAGATGGAGTTCGAACCCACGGCGCCCAGCTCGCCCAGCATAGGTGCGCCCCTCACGAATCCTCTCTGTGTCAAGAGGCGGTTGCGGGCGCGTCGCGTCGGCGTGTCGCGGTGCTGTCGTAGCTTATGGTGGGTCCGGGAGTGACTTCGCCGAAGAGCCGGTCTGTAGGAATGAAAGCCGGTCGCGCTGGCTGATGTGTCGTGTCCTGGTGTCCTCCCGGGTCCTTGGCTGTCAGCGTCGGGCGTCGGACGAGGTGTCGGAAGACGTTGTTGCTGATCTGTCGCTTCAGCGCCCGGATCGCTTCCTTGTTGGTGTTGCCGTCGGCGACGCGCCGGTCGAAGTAGGCACGGCCGTCACTGTGGCGTTGGCGCAGTTGGCACATCGCAGCCAAGTGCAGCGCGTGATTGAGGGTTCGGTTGCCGCGCTCGGAGACCCGGTGAACGATGCGGCCGCCGGAGGAGAACTCGACCGGTGCGGTGCCGTTGTAGGCGGCGTAGCGGTCGCGGTTGGCGAAGCGGGCGATGTCGCCGGTGTTGCCGATGAGCATGGCGGCGACCACCGGGCCGATCCCGTAGATGTCGGTGACCGTGGTGCCTGACGCGGCGACGGCGTCACGGATCCGTCGCTCGGACTGCTTGCTTTGGGCCTCGATGCGGGCGAGGTCGGCGAGGTCGGCGATCAGGTCGCAACGGAGCTGGGCAACGGCGTCGGTGGGTGTGACGGTGGCGAGGAACTTGGCGGCGTCCGTTGAGCTCAACGTCTTGGCGATTCCGCCTGGTGACAGCTCTGTGGCGAGGGCGTGCAGGCGGGCGACCAGCCGGGTCCGCTGGTTCGACAGATCGATGTGTCGCTTGGCGAGGAGCCGCAGCAGCTCGTTGTAGCCGGCGGTCGTCACCGCGCGCAGCTCACGGTGCCGCAACGCGGTCACGGCGACCGACCGTGCGTCGTTGGGATCGTTCTTGTTCGTTCGGCCGTTGCCGAGCAACCGGGTCCTCGCTGCCAGGGTCGCAGGCACGTCGACGACGGCCTGATCCGCAGCGACGAGTTGTTGAGCGAGCAGGACACCGAGTCCCTCGGCACCCTCGATCGCCCAACGGCGCTGCGGGAACGGCTCCGCCCAGGTCAGCAGCCGGTGGAGCTGGGCTCGGCCGCTGGGAATCTGCAAGCGGCCGAGCTCAACTTCTCCGTCGCCGAGCGCAACCGCAGTGTGAGTTGCCTTGTGCGGATCGATGCCGATCACGACGTCCATGACGTACCTCCCGAAACGTTGAGTGGGATCGCAGGGGGCACTCCTACTTGCGGATCGTCGTGCTCGTTCCTCTCTCGAGCCACACCGCGACAGGATCCCGACCGGGTCGCGCTTCGTTCGTCAGCCAGACCCTTCGCGAGCCGGCAGACACTTCGAGAGCAACCCGACCGAGATCCCCGACGCTACGAAACGAACCGCGACGTCACCGCCAAGTCTGAAGTAGGCACTTCGAGGACGCGGTCCAGGTGCCCGGGTCGGGGGTTATCGGCGCGACGTTTCCGGATACGGCTGGCCGAACTCGTTCGTGAGCTGGTGTCCGAGCCGGCACGGCTCGACGACACTGAGATGCTCGACGGCCCCGCACCGAAGTCGACGGCGGCATCGAGCCCACGGCCATCGGCCGCGCACCGGCGGCACTCGGCACGCCAACTTTTTCTTGCACTAGATCGACGGCATCTCCATCGTGCTCAAGGTGAACAGCAACGAAGCGACAGACCCAGCCGACCTCCAAGCCGTGGTGGCCGCGGTGCACGACATCGCCCCGCAGCCCGCTGACCGATCGGTAGAGCGCGGTATTGACGTGGTGTATGACGATGTTCGGGCCGAGTCGAGCGGGTCTCGTGACGACCGGGACGGGCTCGGCGATCTGGTCGATGGGATCGCCGCCGACGTGGGCTTGTCGGGTGTGATCCGGATCGACTTGGAGGGGAGCCTCGCCGTTCAACGGGCGTACGGCCTGGCGCACCGCGGTCTCGGTGTCCCGAACACCGTCGACACGCAGTTCGCGATCGCCAGCGGCTCGAAGGGTCTGACCGCGCTGACGGTGATGAGCCTCCTCCAGGGTGGTGAGCTCGGGTTAGGCACGACGGCCCGGTCGGTGCTCGGCGGCGACCTTGCGCTGATCGACGACCGGGTCACCGTCGAGCAGCTCCTCGCTCACCGGTCGGGGATCGGTGACTATCTCGACGAAGACGAGGTGGCCGATAACAACGACTACGTCCTGACCGTGCCGGTTCACGAACTAGCGACCACTGAGCAGTTCCTTGCGGTGTTGGACGGTTACCCCATGAAGCACGAGCCCGGTGAGCGTTTCGTCTACTGCAACGGCGGCTACATGGTGCTGGCGTTGCTCGCCGAGCGG
>JACDHN010000089.1 GCA_013821025.1 Acidimicrobiia bacterium
TCACGGTGGCGCGCATCGACGGCCGATGGTGGATCACCAATAAGACCTACGCACACACTGGCGGATCGATGCCGGCCCACTGACGGCCAAGGTCACCACCCACCACGCAGAACTGCCTGGTTCGTTAGGCATCGCGCTAACCCGGTGTGACCAATGGCGGCACGCCCGGAGTCGGCATTCGGCGTGCTCGTCGCCGTGGCGGCGGCTCGTCACCCCCGCCCGTGTGTGCCAACCGCGGCTCAGGCTGCTGGTGTATCGACCCCGGTCTGCGACGTTCGGTAGCGCCGGACTCCGGCGATCCCGAACGCGCCGTCTCCCTCCGGCTCGGCGCGATTATCGGATGCCCCCGACCGGCACTTCGGTGACGCGTCGGCACCTCGACGGCCATGATGCAGAATCGCGCGCACGATCGTGGCGGCCGTCCGGGAACTCGCCGGTCGCATGGAAGGGGGACGGCAGTGCACGTCGCCGAGCTGTGGCGCCATCCGGTCAAGTCGCTGCAAGGTGAGCCGCTCGACGAGGCTGTCGTCGAGCACTCAGGGTTGTCGAGTGATCGCCGGTGGGGCATCGTCGACTGCGAGACCGGCATGGTGTTGACAGCGCGGCGCGTTCCGTCGCTGTTGCTCGCGAGCTCCCGGCTCACTGGCGCGGAAGTCGAGCTGCGGCTCCCGGACGGCAACGTGGTCGCTGCGCCGAGCGCGCACGCGGACGACGTCTTGTCGAACTGGATCGGCCGCCGAGTCGCGCTCGTTCACGTCGAGTCGTTCGGCGCGGGCGTCAGCGAGTACTTCCAGGACGCGACCGACGACAACAGCGCGGTCGTGTCGTGGACGATGCCACCGGGCCGGTTCGTCGACGCGCTCCCGCTGCTCGTCATCACGACCGCGAGCCTGCGCCAGGGCCGCGCCCTCCACCCCGATGGCGCGTGGGAGACACGCCGGTTCCGGCCCAACATCGTGGTGGACGTCGAGGACGACGGGTGGGTCGAGGATGCATGGTGCGGACGCACGATCCGCGTCGGCACCGCGGCGGTGCAACCCGCTGTGCCGTGCGAGCGCTGCACGATGGTGACCCGGCCACAGCCGGGCCTCGATCGCGACCTTGACGTCTTCAAGGCGCTCGCACGCCACCACGGCGCGACCTTCGGCGTCTGGACCACCGTGCTGACGCCCGGCGTCGTGCGCGTCGGCGACGAGGTAACACTCACAGACTGACCATGCCTTCGCGATCGCGATATAGGCATGACGCCCAATTCCCGATCGGGATCGTCGGCGATCGGCGCGTCGTTCGGGAACCAAGGCTTGGAGCGTCCCAGAACAGGTAACGCCGGATCCGGGACAGCGTCGAGCCGGCGGTTCCGGATACGGACGGTCGCCGTTATCGAGCGTTGCTATCGGATACCCGCCGGCTCAGGCGGCTCGCCGACGTGCCCCGCCGCTCGCCGACGCGTGCTCGTGGGATTCAGCCCGTTGCAACCAGGACGCGACGAATTGGAGCGTCGCACCGAGCACGACCAATCCGAGTCCGCAGCGTGCACCGACCTTCTCGCGCTTGGGGTTCCACGACTCGAGCATTATCCCGTCTCCCGTTGATGGATCGTGGAAGACGTACAGCAAGACGACGCCGATCAGGCCGACGACGATTCCGACCAACGAGAGGACAACCGGCATGCCATGTACAGTCGCACCGATCTCACCCGACCAGCGAGTCCGCGGTCGTCCGCCGGACTCGATGCCTCCACGTCCTGACCCCGGCGTTGGAGCACGCGCCCAGCGGGGGTCATCCGGCGGTACCGGGCACGTCCAGCAGGCCGAGTGGTCCGCGTTACTCGGACGCGTCCGGTCGGGTCTCGACGCCTGGCGAGCGCCGGGAAGCCGTGCCGGGTCCCGGCGATCGAGGACGCGACCGCAAATCGTTGCGGCGCGCCGTTTCCGGACAGGTTCAGCTGCCGCGCCGTGGCGGCGGTGTCGTGGCGCTGTCGGGAACTGTGCTGAGGACGTCAGCCGTGACGGTCGTGGTCGTGTAGCCCACTTGGTTGGGCGCTGGTCGACGAGGGATCGACGGGCCATGCAGCGTGAGGTTGGAGGACTCCTCGTTCAAGCGGCCGGCCTGCGAGAAGTCCGTCGGGGAGACCTTGATCGGGCACAACGTCGGCACGATGCGCATGCTGCGTCGGTCGGCGTAGCGATCGGCGTCGATGCGCAGTCGCTGTTGGATCAGCAGGCTGATCGCCTGCAAGGCGTTCGCCGGCGCCCCGTGCGGCACGGCTTCGAGGGCACACGCGTATCCGCACGGCAGCACCCATACGGTGGTTGCCTCGCGCGCGCGGTGTGCGAGATGGGGCAGTTGTTGACCACGCCCCCGTCGACGAGGTGGCATCCGTCGATGGTCACCGATGTGAAGACGCCGGGGATCGCCGCGCTGGCGCAGATCGCGTCGATCGCGTCGCCTTCGCTGAGCAGGTGGTCGCGTCCGCTCGTGATGTCGGTGGCGACGACGTGGATCGGCGTGAACGCATCCTCGAGCTGGCCGAAGGTCAGCTCCCGCTCGAGCAGTCGGCGCAGGCCCGAGGACGGGACGAGGTGATCGGTCTGCCCGATGGAAGCCGCGCAGCCCGCCGAGCAGTCTGGTGGGGAACACGTCCGAGCGGCGCAGACCGCGCCACACGGCGGCAAGCTCGTCGATGTCGGCCTCGGGGCCCCGCCCGGCGACCCACGCCCCGTTGAACGCGCCGACCGACGTGCCGACGATGACGTCAGGGTGGATGTTGGCTGCGAACAAGGCGTGCAGCATTCCGACCTGCACGGCGCCGAGGTTTCCCCCACCGCAGAGCACGAACGCCGTCGACACCAGACGTCAAGCCTACGACCGCCGGACTGGCAGAACGGGTTCGCGACCGGCGACCCAGGCATCGGCCGTCGGGTGAGGCCACGTGTTCACCGATGACGAAGTCCTCCCCGCCCGTTGGCCACACGAGCTAGGCGACACCGTCGCGCCGAGCGCGGGGCGACGACGTCTTCGCCCTTCGTCCAGATCACCGCCGGGACCTTGGTGCGGCCGGGCGGGGACAGGGCGCTCGTTCGCGCGGCGTTGCTCGCGGACTGCGATCGTTCGTGGCCGCACTGCTCGCCGCGGTGTGGCGTCTGCTCGAACGTGGGGCTGCGTCGGGACGAGCTGGCGGTGCTCCGTGGGGCTTGACCGGCACCGATCAGGGGATGACGAGGCGGAGGCCGTCGTCGGCGGCGTAGACCACGCCACCGTCGCCGAGGATCACGATCGCTGTGCGGCAGTCGGTGGCGAGGGTGCCTTCCAGGCGGGGGCGCCCCTCGACCAGTCGGTACCGCAGCAGCGCCCCGCTCTTGTACCCGCAGACCACCAGTTCGTCGGAGCCGAGGTGGTCGATGCCCGACGGTGCAGTACCCGTCGGCAGCTCGATCGGGTCGTTGTCCGCACCGTCGCCGCGTACGAGCCGTTCGCCGGTGTCGCCGGGTGAGTTGTCGGCGACCCAGATGGCGCCGTCATCGAGAACCGTGAAGGCGAACGGGTTGTTCCACCCCGACGACACCAGCCGGGGTTGCTGGCCTGGCAGCCCATCGGGGTCGAGGGACACGAGCTTGCCGTTGATCGCGGCCGGGTCGTCCTGTCGCTCGTTCTGCAACAGGTCGCCGATGCCGATGACCAGCCGAGCGTCGCGGAACGCCAGGTGGCCGCCGTTGGCACGGTCGACGCTGGACGGGCCCTCCCAGACAAGCCGGGTCGGCCCCGGCGCAACCTGGCCGACGACGAGTCGGCCGTCAGGCCGCGTCCACGACGCGAACGTCTGCCCGGTGGCGTCGACGGCGACGCCGAGCAGACCTCGCTGGCCGTCTGCTCGCACCTCGACTCGAGCGACCGGCGGTCCCACCGTGCCGGTGGCCGAGACGTCCTCGACCACGCCACTGGCTCGGATCCCGACCCGCAGCGAGCCGTCGGGCAGGGCGACCAGCGCCGTCACGTCGGTGACATCCGGCACCAGCAGGCGCGATCGGGCCGCCGGACCCGTCTCCGAGCCCCCACCGCACGCCGCCAGCCCAACGGCCAGCGCGGTCGCGGCGAGGCGTCCCCGTCGTCGCCTAACTCCACGACGTTCGAGCAGTCGGTGCCGCACGCCCTCGGCATCGACCCCGCCGCGCGGTCGGCGTCCGAGACGTCCCCGATCCCCATGGCATCGTGGAGCCAAGGCGCGCCCTGGTCGGCCGACCACCCGACAGGCCAGCTCCTCGGGCTTCGATGACGCCACGACCGAAGTCTAGGACGTCCCCGCGTCGGCGGTCGTGGAAGCCAACGTGCGCGAACTCCTTCCCGACCCCCGGTACGCCAAGGAAGCCGGTACGCTGCGACGTCATGTCGCATCGTGCCCGTCGAATCAGCCGGGCCGCTACCGGCACGCTCGTTGCGCTCGTGCTCGTCGGTGTCGCGGCATGTTCGTCGTCGAGCGACAACGGCTCAGCAACCGCCTCCACCGACGTGGCCGCCGGGTCGGCCACGTCGACACTGCTTGCTCCACGCGAGTTCGCCGGGTACCTCGATCAGAATCCCGACACCCCCGTCGTCAACGTGCACGTGCCGTACGAGGGGCACATCGACGGCACCGACGCGTTCGTGGACTTCGAGACGATCGCAGCGTGGGAGGACCTTCCCGATGACCTCGACGCACCGATCGTGCTCTACTGCAGGTCGGGGAACATGTCCGGCCAAGCCGCTGCCGACCTGACTGCGTTGGGCTATACGCACATCGTCGATCTCAAAGGTGGCATGAACGCCTGGACGGCGGCGGGCTTCGAGCTGCTCGACGATCCGGCAGCCCCGATGGTCTGACTGGACTCAGGCGTGTCGAATCGCTCGGATGCGCCGCGATAAGCCCGCCGAGGCTGCGTCCGACGGGCACATCGGCGATCCGCCACATCGCGATGTGTCGGACAGGCGCGCCACTACACCCGTTCCGACGGGGCGGCGATCAACACGTTGGACCGATCGGCGCGCCCTCAAGCCGCACGTTCGTCAACGACACGCTCACTTGCCATCCGCCGTTTCTCGTCGGGCACCGCCGTCAGCTGCTGAGCCTCATCACGTCGCGCTCGGTCAACGCCGCCGCAATGCACGTTCGCCAGCAGTCGTTTCGCCGCAAGCGGCCTGAGCGCTCCGCACCAGCAACCCCGCCATCAGCGCGCGTACGTCAGGCGAGCGCACGGCTGCGATCATCAGGGAAGGCAGTCCAGACAGCGTCACCCTCTGGTTCGACGACGATGGCGCGGGATCGTACGGCGAGTTCCTCGACTCGATCCCCGAGGAGGTGATCAACCCGCCACCGATGCCCGTCCCGAGCCACAGCCCGAGCACGTCGTCGTGGCCCCGTGCGGCCCCAGCCACCCACTCACCGAGCAGGCCCACGTTCGCATCGTTCCCCAACACGACCGGCACCCCCAGTGCCTCAGCACGTGGCCGTCCATGTGGGTATCCAGATCCGATCAGACCCGGACCAGGCCGTTCCCGGTGACACCGACCCCGTTGTCTTCGTCGCCGAGTGCCGTGCGGCCCCACGAGTTCCGAGCGCGTGATTCTCGTTTCGTGGACCATGATGGGCGAACTGTTCTTCAACTCGCGGAGCAAGCACCGATGCGTGACGTTCCACTTCAATCGACCTGGGCGTCGACGGTGGCCCACGAGCCTGAGCCATGAAGGGGATGGAGATCGCGCTCGTCGCCGGTCTCCTTCTCGCATACGCGCTCGTCAGCGGGCGGGTGGCACGGAGCTCCGTGACGCCACCCATGATCTTCATCGCGGCGGGCGTCCTCTTCGGTCCGCAGGCACTCGGCGTCCTTGAGCTTGGACTCGACGACTCGGCCGTGCTCTTGCTCGCCGAGTCCACGCTGGCGATCGTGCTGTTCTCCGACGCCGCACGACTCGATGTTCGCCGCCTACGCCATGAGGTCGCGCTGCCCGCTCGCCTCCTCGGCATCGGACTGCCCCTCACCGTCGGTGTGCAGCTCGCTGGCGTTCTCCTGGTCCTGCCCGATCTGTCGTGGCAGGAGGCGGGGCTCCTCGCCGCCATCCTCGCGCCCACGGACGCGGCCCTCGGTCAGGCGGTGATCTCAGACCAGCGCGTTCCCGCACGCATCCGTCAGACGCTCAACGTGGAGAGCGGACTGAACGACGGTCTCGCCGTTCCCGCGGTGACGATCTTCCTGTCTCTCGCCGACCCTATGGGTGAGTCGAGAAGTGGCGTCGAGTGGTTCGAGTTCGCGGCGCGACAGATCGGCTACGGCGCTCTGTTCGGTCTGGGCGTGGGAGCGGCGGCGTCGTTCCTCCTATGCCGTGCGAAGTCGGCAGGGTGGCTCGAAGGGATCGCGGCTCAGCTCGCGGGGCTCGCAACACCCGCCGCCGCGTTTGCGCTTGCAGTGGAGACCGACGGCAACGGTTTCATTGCGGCCTTCACCGCCGGACTCGCGTTCAAGGCCATCGGCAACCAGACGGCGGAGCACTTCACCGAGTACGCCGAAGACACCGGCCAGCTGTTCGCACTCGTGGCCTTCCTCGTGTTCGGAAACGTTCTCGTCGGCCCGCTGCTCGGCGAGCTGACGTTTCCAATCGCCTTGTGCGCGATCGGAGCTCTGACGGTCGGGCGCATGGTCCCTGTCGGGCTCGCATTGCTGGGAAGCGGACTACAACGACCAACGGTTCTCTTCATGGGATGGTTCGGCCCACGAGGTCTGGCCTCCATCCTGTTCGCTCTAACGGTGCTCGAGGGGAGCGCTCTCGCGTTCGCCGATGAGGTCTTAGCTGTCGTCGCCTGGACGGTGCTGATGAGCGTGGTGGCCCATGGACTCACGGCGCGATGGGGAGCCCAGAAGTACGCCGACTGGTATGACGCGCTGCACGTTCAGGCCGGTAACGAAGAAGTGGGCATGGCCGAGGAGATGCCGATGACCGAACATCGACCTCGCGGCGTCCGCGCACGCAGATAGCGCTGTCGCCGGACTTTTGGCGCGTTACGAAACGCAGACGACGACCGACCGCTTCGCAGCCGCCTCACGTCAGGCGAAGCTCGGATTTGGTCGACAGCGCTATGGAGAGTCTGGGCGGGATCCGAAACGATGGTGGCGAGGGATGCTCGCTGTTTCCTGGGGGTGCCGAATACTCGTGCGCCCAGTGTCTTGGGGCGTTTCGAGCGTGGCCGGCCGTGCGTAGCCTCCCCTCCCTGTGACGCTGACCCCTCTGCTCGCTCGACTCGATCCTGGCCTTGCTCACCTCCTTCGCGGAGCGGTGGGTCCGCACGCTGCGCCACGAGCTCCTCGACCGGACCATCATCTGGAACGAACAACAGCTCCGCCAGCTTCTCGAGGAGTACCTCTCGCACTACATCACCCATCGGCCCCACCGCGGCATGAACCAACGTGCACCGGCCGACGGGGGCGACGTCGCTGCGATCGGCCCAGGCCAACCGATCCGACGTCACACAACCTGCAGCGGGCTCATCAACGAGTACCGCAGCGCAGCCTGACCACCCGACGGCCTACCGAGATAATCTCCAACGGCTACTTCGTCGCGTCACATTGGACCTTCCGGCCCAATCGTCCCAGCCGCACCCCCGGACCCAACCGTCACGGGATGACTTCTCGGCACCCACAAGGTCGGCCCCGGTCTGGCCGTCCAGGCGCCACCTCGTCACGTGTTGGCGATTGCCACTTCGGCTGATGCGGTGAGCCTCTCGGTCGCAGAGGTCGCGGCGAGGCCCAGCTGGCAAGGAAGTGGCTGGCGTAGCGAACGACAGCAACGTCATTCGGTAGAGCGACGGAGACCCGGCGGTAGGTGACGCAGCCGCTCGCAATACTCGGCGTCATTACCCGATGCCCATCGCGCCGCCTCTGATAGCGCCGGCGCGTCGATCGTCGTTGTCGAGGAACGACGGATCCGTCTGATTGATACTGGACCATGGAGGTGCGGCTGGTCCGTACCGTCGAGGCATCCTTGACGTCTGGCTCACGAACCGTCTGCCGGTCGTGCGCGGCTTGGCATCCGAACGAGGTGCCAGCGTCGGGGTGTCGCCGTGGTGTGGCTCGAAAGAGGCGCGAGCGCCCGAACCCTGGAATCAGACATGCCCACCGCGGTTCTCACATCCGTTGATGAAGGGAAGCAGCGATGACAGTGATGATCGGCGTGGACCCGATACAACCCGTGGTGGATCACGCGCAACGAGGCCGAGGCCGAGATGACACGGGCACGCCGTGCTCAGCTGCTCACGTCGGCGCCGGCACTGTGGGCCTTCGTCGTGTCCCTGCCGGTCTTTGTCGCCATCGTCTTGTCGCCCGTATCGGGTTGACCTGGAGCGGCGCGGCGATGGGTGGGACCAGCTCCCGTCAGGACGACTCGAGCTGGACCGTGACCGTTGGGCCTCCGTACCCGTTCACGAGGTCACGACCTTCGATCGTGACCTCATCGATGCCGTCGGGGATCGCCACTCCCTCCTGGGTGCGGGTGAAGGGCTGCTCGGCGGCGTGATCGTGGGTCAGCTCGTGCTCGCCGTAGACGGTGCCATCCGGACCGAGCACGCGCCAGCCGTCGG
>JACDHN010000347.1:0-2870 GCA_013821025.1 Acidimicrobiia bacterium
GCCGAGTTGTGGAGCTGTTCCCCGGTTCGGCCGGCGAACGTGACGATGACGGAGATGCTCCCGGCAACGACGCCGCCGGCCACCCATACGGTGACGAGTCGGACGAGGATGCGACGCAGTCGACCACCGTCGACAGCTTGTTCGCCAAGCTGCGAGCCGCCAATGTCGACGACGACGCTCCGGCTGGCGCCCCCACCGACGAGCCGACAACACCCGAAGAACTGGCTGCCCTCCACGACACCACCGAGCTCCCCATCACCGACCACGTCGGCCTCCCGGCTAGATCTGACCTCGAATCTGCGGACGCACGCGCATCGAGCAACGGATCCTCGTCCGCGCAACGCTTTGGCCCCCAGGATGTTGCCGACGTGACGTCAGCTGGCGAGGGAAGCGCCAGCGACGAGCCAGAATCGAGCGAGCCGAAGGTGAGCGAGACAGGCATCACGAGCGAGCCGAAGGTGAGCGAGACAGGCAAGGCGAGCGAACACGTCACCTCCCCGTTCGCTCGGCGGGATGCGGAGCTGACGCCGCTCATCGTGGCCGCGGCACGGCGCATGAAGCGGGTGCTGGCCGACGAGCAGAACGAGCTGCTCGACACCCTGCGCCAGTCCGAACCCGTGGTGAGCATCGACGCCCTGGTGGCTGTCGTCGGCCAACAGGCGGCGCGTTACGTGGACGCCATCACCACCGAGCTCGAAGGTGCGGCCCAGGCAGGAGCAGCTTCGGTCACCGGGGACGTCACGACTGACGTCACGCGGGCGGGTGCGCTGGGCCCCGTGCGGGATCTGATTGCGTTGAACCTCGTGACGCCATTGCGTGAGCGGTTGGAGCGTTGCGTGGCCGACGGCGACGGCGACAACGACGTCATCACGAGACGGGTGCGCTCCGTGTACCGGGAGTGGAAGACCCAGCACGTCGACAACCAGCTCGACGACGTGTTCCGCCTGGCCTACGGGCGGGGCGTGCTCGTGGCGCTGCCAGTGGGCACGCCGGTGCGCTGGCTCGTCGATCCCAACGGTCCGGCGTGTCCCGACGCCGAGGACAACTCGCTGGCTGGCGTCGTGCCGGCCGGCGATCCGTTCCCCACGGGGCATGTGTGTGCGCCGGCTCATGCCGAATGCCGCTGCCTGCTCGGACCCGCCGAGCAGTAAGTTCGACGCCGATGCGGCGTTCCTCCGATCTTGCACGGCGCCGCCGCGGGATATCCGGGCGCGCCGTCGTCATCACGGTCGGCGTGCTGTTCCTGGTGGTCATCGTGTTCGGCCGCGCCATCGCCCGCTTCTACATCGAGTACCTGTGGTACTCGAGCCTCGACCGCAGCGACGTCTTCTGGACTCAGATCCGTTCACAGCTGACGCTCTTCGCCATGTTTGCCGGCGTGTTCTTGCTGCTGGCGGGCGTGAACCTCGTGATCGCCGACCGCCTGGCGCCGAAGACGTTCCCGGCCAACGTTCATCCCTACGTAGAACGGTTCCACGACCTGTTCGGCCGGCGGCTTCGGCTCGTGCGCTACGGCGTGGCGGCTCTGTTGGCGATCATGCTGGCGCTTCCCACGGTGTCGCAGTGGCAGAACTGGCTGCTGTTCCGCAACGGCACGGAGTTCGGCGTCAGCGATCCCCAGTTCGGCGTCGACGTCGGCTTCTATGTGTTCGACCTGCCGTTCATCTCGTTCGCCCTCGACTGGATCTTCGTCGCCGTGTTCATCGTGCTGCTGCTGACGGCGGCGGCGCACGTGCTGAACGGCGGTGTCGTGTTCGTGTCGCCGATGCCGTCCGTGCGGGCGGCCAGCAAGGCACACATCGCGGTACTGCTGGCGCTGCTCGCCGCACTGCGCGCCGCCGACTACTGGGTGACTCGCTACGACAAGACGAACGAGCAGCGGGGATTCGTGCAGGGCGCCACGTACACCGTGGTGAAGGCCGAGCTGCCGGCGCTGCTGCTCCTGCTGCTGATCGCAGTGCTCACGGCCGGACTGTTTCTGGCCAGCGTCCGCACGGGGTCGTGGCGGCTGCCGATCATCGCCTCGGCGCTCTGGGTCGTCGTGGCGCTCGTCGGTGGCGTGATCTACCCGGCCATCGTGCAGCGCCTGATCGTGCGCCCGGATCAGCAGTCCCGCGAGGAGCCGTACCTCGAGCGCAACATCGATGCCACCCGGGACGCGTTCGGGATCGGCGATGTCACGGTGATGGGACCGACTGCCTTCTCTTCGCTGACGGCTGAGGAGATCGAGTCCGATATCGAGCCGTTGCGCAACGTGCGCCTGCTCAACCCCTCGCAGATGCAGGCCCGGTTCCGGGTGGACCAGGGCCAGGACGCCGGGCTGATCATCAACGACCTCGACGTCGACCGTTACGAGGTCGACGGCGAGAAGCGCCAGGTGCTCGTGGCGGCGCGCGAGCTGGATCTGGACGGCATCCCCAACCGCAGCTGGCAGGGTCAGCACCTGATCAGCACGCGGGGGTGCGGGCTCGTGATGGCCTCGTCCAGCCAGGTGCTGGAGAGCGACCGCCCCGACTACCGCCGCATCGAGCTGGAGCGGCCAGAGCTGTACTTCAGTCCAGAGCTCGGCGGCTACGCCATCACCAACACCGACCAGGTGGAGCGAGGCTGCGAGGAGGACGTGGAGGACGCCGGCGCCGAGCTCGGCGACTACCAGGGCACCGATGGCGTGCGCATGTCGTCGCTCGTGCGCCGCGCTGCGTTCGCCCTGGCGTTCCTCGACTACAACGTGCTCGGCTCCCAGGCCGTGAACGACGACTCGCAGATGTTGTGGATCCGCAACGTGGAGGAGCGGGTGCGCAAGCTCGCTCCGTTCCTGTCGTACGACGGCGACCCGTACCCCGTGCAGCTCGAAGGTCGCGTGGTGTGGG
>JACDHN010000347.1:2880-3251 GCA_013821025.1 Acidimicrobiia bacterium
GCGCGTGGGCGACGTGCAACGCACCGAGGACACCGGGCTGTCGGGTTCGGACAACTACGTGCGCAACTCCGTGAAGGCCGTGATCGACGCGTACGACGGATCGGTGACGTTCTACGTGGTCGACGACGCCGACCCGATCCTGAAGACCTGGCAGAGCGTCTACCCCGACCTGTTCACGCCCGGCGACGAGGTGCCAGATGAGCTGCGGGAGCACTTCCGCTATCCCGAGGACCTGTTCCGCGTGCAGACCGAGCTGTACTCGAAGTACCGCCTGGAGTCGGCCGACTTCTTCGATCGCCAGGGGGCGTGGTCGGTGGCCCAGGCGCCGTCGATCGCCCCCCGGTCCGAAGGCGCCGACACCGCGGTTCCCG
>JACDHN010000090.1 GCA_013821025.1 Acidimicrobiia bacterium
GTTCCGTGGCAACGATGCGGTTCGCCTCGTCAACCGAGCCGAAGGCTGCGAGCACCTCGGCGTAGGTCTGGGGATCCACCGTGACGAAAGCGCCGCTGCTGGCCGGCGCCATCCCGAGTGCCCTGGCGGTCTCCGACAGTCGGCCTGGCGATCGCAGTTCGGCCCGCTGGCCGCGCAGCACCTCGAACCGGGCATTTGCGGCATCTACCTGCTCATCCAGCTCGTCTACCCGCACCTGGCGTTCGGCGAGCGTGGTGTTGAGCACGGCGGCGCCGAGCATCAGCACGGCGAGGATGACCGACGCCACGAGCACGAGCCCGGCGGTGCGTCGCCGCGCCGGCACCAAGGTCAGGTGCGGGGTCGGTCGGCGGTTGGGCAGCGCCGCCGGATGCGGACGGACAGCGTGTGCGCCGCTCGAACGGATGGGGAGTGCAGCCATTGTCAGCGGGCTCCTTCTTGTGCGGGTTCTCCTGGTGCAGGTTCGGCCGGGGCAGTGGCGAGGCGTTCGACGACGCGCAGGCGAGCCGACGCCGCGCGCCGGTTCGTGATCACCTCGGCGTCCGAGGGGCGACGAGGGATGCCGCGCACGATGCGGACGGTCTGTACGGCGCCGCACACGCACGGCAGGTCGGGAGGACAGTCGCACGCCCCGGTCGCCTGGCGGAACCGATCTTTGACGATGCGGTCCTCTCCGGAGTGGTACGAGAGCACGGCCACCCGCCCGCCCGGCGTTGTGGCGTCGATGGCGGCGTCGAGCGCGCCGGGGAGCGCCGACAGCTCGGCGTTGACCTCGATGCGGATCGCCTGGAAGCTGCGCTTGGCAGGGTGTCCGCCGCGGCGCCGGGCAGGTGCCGGGATCGCCGACGTGACGACCGCGGCGAGCTCCGTTGTCGTCTCGATGGGACGGGCGCCGACGATGGCCGCTGCGATCCGACGTGCGAAGCGCTCGTCGCCATACCTGCGCAGCACGGTCGCCAGATGCGCCTCGTCGTACCCGTTGACGACGTCGTCGGCCGAACACGGTGCCGTCGTGTCCATGCGCATGTCGAGCGGGCCCTCCTGCTGGTAGGAGAAGCCGCGGTCGGCGTGATCGAGCTGGGGTGACGACACTCCGAGATCGAACAGCGCTCCGCTCACGGTTTCGAGCTCCGCTTCCTCGAGCACCTCGGCCAGCTCGTCGAAGCGGCGATGGCTGACCGTGACCCTGGCACCGAAGCGGTCGAGCCGGCGCGACGCCGCTTCGAGCGCATCGCGATCGCGGTCGATCCCGAGCACCGCCACGTCGGGACGGGCGTCGAGCAGCGCCTCACTGTGGCCGCCGCCGCCGAGCGTGGCGTCGACGACGGTGCCAGCAGGCACCTCGGCGAATGCCGCCACCACCTCGTCGCGCATCACGGGCTGATGGGCGAACTCCGTCATGCCGTGGTCTCTGCGAGGGCTGCGCTCGGTCATGCCGGGCTCCCCGTGGCCGACGGGACAGTCGTGATCCCGGCGGTGATCCCGGCCATCTCGTCCTCGCCGACGGTGGCCACCTGGTGGAAGAAGTCCTCACACCAGATCTCGCCGCGGTCGAACCTGCCGCGCACGATCACCTTGCTCGATGGCTGCAGTTGGGCGTACTGGCGCAAGTGCTCGTCGACGGTGATGCGTCCCTGCTTGTCGATGGCCACGAGCGCTGCCGAGCCGGCGACGGCGCGCAGGCGGTTCTGGCTCACCTGGCCGTCACGGACCTGCGTCATCATGTCGGTGGCCAGCGCCTCGAACTCGCCAGCAGCGAAGATCGTTAGGCAGCGGTCCTCACCGAACGCCAGGTAGCAGCTTCCCTGCAGGTCCGGGCGGAACGTCGCCGGCAGCGCGAGACGACCCTTGTCGTCGAGCTGTCGCTCGTGAGTTCCGACGAACACGTGGAGGTCCCTCGCAGCCTTTCGTTGCGGGCCCCGGCCCTGCCTCGCGAGCGGACCCGGGACCGCCGTTCGCTCGCCGCGTCATCATGGCCCCCAGCACTCCCCTCTGTCAACCATTACGCCCCACTTCTCCCCACAGCGCGCCGCCAACTACCTCTGATCTCCCCCCACGCCCCGTTGCCGTCGCCACGGTCAGGCACCGAACGCCTCGGTGAGGGCGTCGAGCAGCACCGGGCGCGCAGCGCGGTCGACCACGGCCACAGGTAGGGCTTCGAGTACCTCAGGAGTCGGGCGAGGCGCGGCGAGCAGCGCCAACAGCCTGCGCGGCCGCCACGTGTGATGCACGGCGCATTGGAAGCGGGCGGCCTGGCGCGTGCGCCGCTGCGAGATGCCGACCAGTTTGGCGCCCCCGCTCGTCACCTCGCCGGCGGCCAGTCCCCCGAAGCAAACCAGGTCCGAGACGTCGGTCTGCGGCATGGACGACGTGCACACCTCGAGAGTCCCGGCGCCGTCGGCGCCGATCGCCGCCAGCGCCCGCAGCCATTGCTCGCCGCACCAGCGCATCGACGCCACGACATCGTCTGTCCAACGGTCGTCGCCGGACGGGACGATCACGTCGACCCACGTCATGGCTTCCGGTTCCACGAGCACGGCGCCCCCGCCGCTGCGGCGGCGCACGACGTCGACTCCGGCCCGCCGGCAAGCCTCGGCATCAGCAACGGCGATGCTCTGGCGCGAGCCGAGCACGAGGGCCGAACAGTCTGCGTCGAGCACCCATAGCTCGGCGGCGGACGGCGACGGTACGGCGAGGCTGTGGTGGTGCGCCGGTGAGCCGCAGAACGTCCGCACGGACGGTATCACGACGCGAGGATCGCGGGCGCCAGGTACGGCTTCCACACGTCAGGCACGCGACTCGAGCCGAGCGCGATCCAGCCTCCGTGGCGCGGCGCTGTGCACGGCCGCTCGAGGCGCATCCCGGCCTCCTCGGGCGTGCGGTCCCGCTTGTGCGTGTTGCATCGCCGGCAGGCAGCGGCCACGTTCTCCCACACGTGCTCGCCACCACGCGAGCGCGGCAGCACGTGGTCGATCGAGTCGGCATGGCGTCCGCAGTACTGGCAGCGATGGTCGTCGCGGGCGAACACGGCCCTGCGCGAGAGCGCCGTCAGCCGACGGTACGGTACGTGCACCATGTAGCGCAGCTTGACCACGAGCGGGCGCGGGAAGCTCTGGTCGACGGTGTACATGGGAATCACGTCGGCTTCCACGACGTCGGCCTTGTCGGAGATCACGAGGCACACCGCCCGCCGGACGGCGACGACGCCGAGGGGCTCGAACGTCACGTTGAGGACGAGCGCACCGGACATGTGGAGCTAGCTCGCCGGTCGCGGCGGCTGCCGCCTCATGGCACTGATGAGCGCATGTCCTTGCACCACGCCAGATAGTTCACCACATCGCGCGGTTCTGGGGCGGCGTCGGCTCGTCCGTACTGCGTGAGCATTCGGAACGCCAGGTAGTCGGCAGGTGGTCCTGGGCGGCGCGGGCGCCTGCGCCACCAACGTCGGGGGGTGAGCACCCAAGCCTGGCGCACCGCCGTCGCCCACAGCGACGGACGGACGCCGATGGCCATCACGACACCCAGCCAGCTCCTGGTGGTCTCGTTGGCTCGACGCTCGCTCACTCGGCTCACGCCAACAGATCCGCCAGTGAGTGGATCCGTTCGAACGTGGCGTCGGCGTGGTCGTCGTACGGGTCGATCAGGATCGGGTGCAGGTCAGCGGCGACTGCCCCGCCGACGTCCATCATCACCGAGTCGCCCACGTAGGCGATCCGGCGGCGATCGACACCGACGAAGTGGGCGGCGGCGA
The DNA here is from genome assembly GCA_013821025.1 of Acidimicrobiia bacterium. Lineage (GTDB taxonomy): Bacteria > Actinomycetota > Acidimicrobiia > Acidimicrobiales > Ilumatobacteraceae > JACDHN01. The sequence goes on from JACDHN010000090.1 coordinate 3,770, forward strand.
AGTCGAAGATGGCCGGGTCGGGCTTGGCGACGCCGACCACATGGCTGTCGATCACGCAGCGCACGGGCGTCCCCGGCCCCGGCCCGACCTGGCAGACGCGCGACAACAGCAGCGATCGCTCGACCTGACCGCTGGCGTTCGACACGACGGCGAGCGGCACGCCGCCGGAGCCGAGCGCCCGAAGCGCGTCGACCGATTCGGGGATCGGCCAGCGCCACAGGTCGGCGATGCGCACCCTGCCGAGCGCCCGCGACGCCTCGTCCACCAGCTCTTCGCTCACGTCGAGCGAGCGCACGTACGCCTCGTCGTACTGGCGCCAGTCGCGCTCCTCGGCCCCTTGGGCCGACTTCGCCGCCATCGCCGCGTAGTGGGCCCGCCGGTGGCGCTCGATGCCGGCCGCCGCGCCGTAGTAGGCGAGCAGCGGACCCAGGACCGTGGGGTCTGGCAGCACGAGCACCCCGCCCGCATCGAGCCAGACGGCGTCGAAGCGGCTCATGGCGCTGAGGCGCCGGCCGGACGAGCGACCGCCAGGGAGCCGGACGGCGATGGGGTCCGGGGGCGCAGCCCCCGGCAGACGACGGCGTCGAAGCGGCTCATAGCGCTGAGGCGCGCGGTTCCTTCGGCAGTCCGAGCACCATCTCGCCGATGATGTTGCGCTGGATCTGCGACGAGCCGGCATAGATGGTGCCGGCTCTGGCGTTCAGGAACGTCCCTACCCACGACGCAGAGCTGTTGGCGGCACCCGTCTCGTCGGTCTGGAACGCCGACGACGGCGATCGCCCCGATGGCGCCATGGCGTCGGCGCCGAGCACGTCGAGCGACAGCTCGGTGACGATGCGGTGATATTCGCTCCAGAACAGCTTGCTGATGGCGGCATCGGGGCCCGGGTGATGGCCGGCCAGGAACTTCGTCAGCGTGCGCCACCCCAGCCACTTCATGATCTGCACCTGGCTGTAGCACGCCGCCAGCCGCTGGCGCAGCCTGGGATCGCTCGTCGCCTGGCGCTCGACGGCAAGCGCCAACAAGCGCGCCAGCTCGTCGGCGAAGCGCAGCGGCAGCACGGCCGCCGACTCGCCACGCTCCAACCCCAGCAGCGTCATGGCGACGGCCCAGCCATTGTTCTCGCCGCCGACGATGTCGTCGCCAGCGCACACGGCGTCGGTGTAGAACACCTCGTTGAACTCCTGTTGGCCGGTGATCATCGTGATCGGCCGCACCTCGATGCCCCGCTGGCGCATGTCGACGAGCATGAACGAGATGCCCTTGTGGCGACCGGCCTCGGGATCGGTGCGCGCCAGCGTGAAGATGTGGTTGGCGAGATGGCCGGCCGACGTCCAGATCTTCTGGCCGTTGAGCACCCACTGGTCGCCGTCGCGCTCGGCCCTCAGGGCGATGCCGGCGAGGTCCGAACCGGCGTCAGGCTCGGAGTAGCCCTGGCACCATCGGTCCTCGCCCGAGAGCACCCGCGGCAGGTAGTGACGCTTCTGCTCGTCGGTCCCCCATTGCAGCAACGTGTTGCCCAGCATCTGGATGCCGAACACGTCGTTGGGCCCCCCAGCCGGGACTCCTGCGCGGGTGAGCCCCTCGGCCAGGATTACCTGCTCGAGCGCCGAGAGCCCTGCCCCTCCGTACTCAACGGGCCATCCCGGTGCCAGGTGGCCGGCTTCGTAGAGGATCGCTCGCCAGTGCTCGACGAAACCATCCAACTCCTCGCCCTCGAGCGAGCCGATGCCCTGCCAGCCGGGCGGCAACTTCTCGGCAAGGAACACCTGCACCTTCTCCCGGTAAGCGTCGGCTTCGGCCGGGTAGGTGGGATCCATCGCCCTTCACACTACGAGGGCACACTACGAGGGCGCACTACGAGGGGCGGTCAGCGAGAGACGGTCCTGGGATGCCCGAGCGCCGATGCGGCGGCCCCGAGGAGCGTGCCCTCGAGACCGAGCGCCACCGGCTCCACGCGCAGCTCACTGAGGTGCGACAGCCGGCTACGTTGGGCCAGCTCGCGCCTGGTGACGTCGAGCAGTGGCGGGCCGAGTGCTGCTGGCGTGGCACCCCCGATCAGCACCAGACGAGTGTCGAACGAGGCCACAGCCGTGGCGATGGCGCGTCCGAGCATCACCCCCGTGCGCTCGATGATCGACGGCTGTGCCCGCCGGAGCGGCCGGTTGATCTCGATCTCGAGCGACCGGGTGGACAGGTACGGGGCAAGGCAGCCGAAGCTGCCGCACAGGCATTCGAGGCCGTCCTCGGGCTCGACGATCACGTGCGCGAGGTTGCCGGCATTGCCTGTGCGACCGTGCACCACCTGGCCGTCGACGATGACGCCACCGTCGACCGACTCCGAGGCGATGACGACGATCAGGTGGGCGGCGTCGCGGGGATCGTGGCCGCCCTGCCAGCGTTCGGCGAGCGCCCGCCCGTTGCCTCGGGTCTCCAGCACCACGTCGAGCCCGGTCAGCTCAGCCAGCCGATCGCGAAGGTCGAAACCCTTGAGCAACGGCATCGTGAGTGGCGACACCTTGCCGGGAGCCGCATCGAGCGGTGCTTCGCACGTGACTCCGCAGCGCAAGGTACTGGATCGTTCCGACGGCCTGGCGGCGACGACGCGCCGCACGAGACGCTCGAGCGCCGGCCACACGTCGCGAGGCGTGGCCACCCGGTCGCGGACGATGACGTGACCCTGTGTGGACACCAGGCCTGCACTCAGACGCTGCGCCCCGACGTCGATCGCCATCACCAGCGGATCGGCGCCGTCAGTCGGACGCGGCACCCGCCCGGAGGCTCTCGACGCGGCGGCCATCGAAGCGGACGAGGGCACGGCGGTCATCGCCCTCGACCGTATCGAAGCTCGCACCGCCGGGAAACCGCCGGCGCGCGCTCCTGCGGGCCACCTGCTGGCGATGTCCTCTAACCTGTCGATGTGTCTGCGACCACTTCTGACTCGCCGGAACGTTCGCGGGTCGAGCCCCGAACCGGTGAGGCACCTCGCTTCGCCCAATTCTTCGACGCCATCGTCGCCAACGTCTCGCACGTGCTGCGCGGCAAGACTCTCCAGATCGAGTTGGCTGTCGTCGCCCTCCTGGCCGAGGGCCACCTGCTGATCGAGGACGTACCAGGCGTCGGCAAGACGAGTCTCGCCAAAGCGCTAGCTGCCTCCGTGCACTGCGAGTGGAGCCGGGTGCAGTTCACGCCAGACCTGCTGCCCGCAGATGTCGTCGGCGTCAACGTGTACCAGCGATCCGACGAGGCGTTCCATTTCCAACCCGGACCGATCTTCGCCAACATCGTGCTCGCCGACGAGATCAACCGGGCATCGCCCAAGACCCAGTCGGCGTTGCTCGAGGCCATGGAGGAACGCCAGGTCACCGTCGACGGCACTCGCTACCCGCTGGAGCGACCGTTCATGGTGCTTGCCACCCAGAACCCGATCGAGCAGGAGGGAACGTACCGACTCCCCGAGAGCCAGCTCGACCGGTTCAGCCTGAAGATCTCCATCGGATACCCGAGCCGCAAGGCCCATCTCGAGATCCTCGACGGCCGCGGTGCCGCCGTCACGCTCACGGACATCTCACCCGTCATCACCCAAGCGGAGCTGCTGACGATGATCGAGGCCGCCTCGCGCGTGCACATCGCCGAGGCGCTCAAGCACTATCTCGTCGAGCTCACCGAGGGCACGCGCCGCCACGGCGCAGTCGAGCTGGGCCTGTCGCCACGGGCGACCCTGCAGCTGGCGGCGGCCAGCCGGGCCCACGCCGCCGCCCGCGGTCAGAACTACGTCTCCCCAGACGACGTCAAAGCCGTCGCCGTCTCGGTGCTGTCGCACCGGCTGATCCTGCGCGCCGAGCAGGGCGATCGCTTCTCGCAGGAGGATGTCATCGGTGAGCTCGTCGATTCGGTACCAATCCCGGTCCGGCGCTGAGATGCCGACTCGCCAGGGCTGGTTGGCACTCGTCGGCTCGGCGATGGCCTTCGTCATCGGTCGGCTCTTCGCCGTTCGCGAGCTGTACATCATCGGTGCCGCGCTGTTCATCGCTCTCGTCGCCGGCGTCGTCGTCGTCGCCCTCACACGCTCGCGTGTGAGCGTCGAGCGGCACATCGACGCCGAGGTGCTCGTCGTCGGCGACCGCGGCCGGGTCACGGTGCGCATCACGCCCGACGGCCGCTCCCCGGCGTTCGAGCTGTTCGAGCCAGTCGGCGCTGCCAACCAGGCGCGGCTGGGAGTTGGCGCCCTGGCCGAGCCCGGATCGGCGGCGTATTTGATCCCAACGGACCATCGGGGCGTGATCGCCGTTGGGCCGATGCGCGCCGAGAAGACCGACGTGCTCGGCCTGGCGCGACACCGCCAGGTGTTGGCCCCCGTCGAGCACATCCGTGTCGCCCCGCGGGCGCTGCCCGTGGTGATGCCGACACTCGGCACCGGCAAGCTCGGCCAGCAGCTGATGGTGCTGGCACGCCGATTGGGCCTCGACGAGTTCCACAGCCTGCGCGACTACGTGCCAGGTGACGAGATGCGTTCGATCCACTGGAAGGCGTCGGCGCGAAGCGAGGGGTTCAAGGTGAAGCAGCACAGCCACTCCGGACTGAGGCGCTGCATCGTCGTGTTCGACCCCACCGTCCGTGAGCACGACACGCCTGCCCAGTTCGAGTCGGCGGTCACAGCCACGGCGAGCATCGTCGTCGCCTCCGAGCAGGCAGGGCTGTCGACGCGCTTCGTGTGCGCTGACGCCGTCGATGCCAGGGGACCCTCCGTCGTCGTCAACACGCTCGAGTACCTCGCCATCGTGGAACCGGTCCG
>JACDHN010000348.1 GCA_013821025.1 Acidimicrobiia bacterium
CGTCGATCGCGCCGTCGCGGTCGGCGCCGATCGCGGCTTCGTGAAGCTCATTGCCGCGCCGAAGCGCGGATTCGGCCACCTCGGCGGCGGACGACTCGTGGGAGCGACCGTGGTGGCACCCACCGGTGGCGACCTCATCCACGAGGCCGCGCTCGCCATGCAGACCAACATGTTCGTCGGTCGACTCGCCCAAACCACCCATGCGTATCCGACCTGGGCGCTGGCCATGCAGCAGGCAGCACTGCAGTTCTTCGGTCCCGCAGCAGGTCTCAGCGCCCGCCCGGTGCGGTCTCAACGGTCGAGTTGAGCGTCGGCCTTGCGGCAACGGAACGGTGCCAGGTAGCCGATGCTCGACACCACGAACGGCACGAGGTAGTGCTGCAGCAGCTCACCGACCTGCCGGCAGTCCATGCCGCCCGGAGGCGTGCGGCCGAGCCGTAGGCGGGCACTGCTGGCATTCCGGGAAGGAACGATGGCGTCGATCGTGTTCTACAGGCATGTCTGTCCTCCGACGGGTCGAGCATCTGCGGTACCGCGGGTATCTCGACGCACACGTCGACGGCGAGCTCGACGACAGCCGGCTCGCTCACGCGGTCGTGGACCACGTGACGCGTTGCCCAATGTGCGATCGCGCGGCGCGCACGACGATGGTGGTCAAGCACCGGCTGTCGCTGCGCCGGTTGCTCCCGTCGAGCGGTGACGGCGGCGGGCCAGGCAGCAGGTCATCGAGCGCCGGTGTCATTCGCCGATGATCGCCGAGTCCGGGCGGAACGCCGACCAGGCGAACCAGAACGTGTCGACGTGTGGAACTGCCTCGAGTTTCGTACCGGCGAGCGGTCCTGCGACAGCCTTGCCGAGCAGGTTCCATGTCGAGCCGGTCTGGTCATCGACGAACCCGCCGTGACCGGCGCTGAACGTAAGCGCTTGCCCGCCGGCCCGGGGGATGAACACGCCGGTCGCACCGATGTCGTCACCGCCTGCGACGTCGCTGGCATCGAGCGCCGACGACGTGCCTGGCTCCCAGAAGAACACGAGCTCCGTGCCGGCCAGGTCGGCGGCGACCACGCGCTCTGCCCGTAGCGTGACGAGGGGGACGCCGAGCGCCTCACCGTCTCGCTCCACGCCGGCGATGCGGGTCATCGCCGTGTACCGGCCGTCGACCTCGCCTTCGAACAGGAACGGTTCGTTGTTGACGTCGTCGTATCCGGGGTACGGGTTGCGACCGTAGTCACGGTCGAAGCCGGTGTCGCGGCTCAAGACCAGACCGTCGGGGTTCGCGTCGCGCCACACCTGCCACGGCACCGTCGCCACGGCGAAGGTGTCGAGCTCGACGCCGGTGAGCTCGCCGACGATGCCCTGCCCGGTGAAGTGGCTCCACAGCGTCTCGGTCTGACGGTCGTACATGACCAACGCCGAGTTCCAGAGCAGGCCGGACGTCCCGAACTCCATGATCCGGTCGTCGATCCGCCGGTCATAGGCGACCGCCGAGTTGCACAGCGGGCAGTACGTCACGGCGACGGGGATGTCGCCGACGGTGTCGTTCACGATCTCGTGCCACATCAGGATCTGCACCGGATAGGCGCGGACATCGCCATCGATGTCGACGGCGAGGATCGGTTCGTTGTCAGCGAGGAAGTCCACGTCCGCAGCGGTGACGAACGCAGGTTCGTCGATCGAGGGGATCCCGTCGGGCGGGGGACCGCCGCTGCGAATCTCGACCAGGTCCACCAGCGGGGTCGGCGCCCCATCGGCCGATCCGCCCGAGGCGATCTCCAATCCCGACAGCGTCACGTCGTGCGGTGACGGCGCCACCTGCGTCACCGTCCCACTGGTCAGGGGGGTCGACGGCGTGTCGACCGAGGCGGAATCGTCACCGGAGCTGCAGGCCGTGATCAGCAGCGGGAGCGCCAGCGCAAGGGCCCGCGGCCGTCGGCGACGGAGGAACGGCGATGTGACCATGCCAAGGGAACCCGTTGTGCCGCTCTCCACTTCCAGGAGGTCGCATGGCTGCCGGGAATACGGTGCGTGACGCGCCGGGTTTCGTTCGCATGTCCCTCCTGCATCGCTCATCTCGACGCGCAATGGCCGGCGCCGCGGCCGCCGCGATCGTCCTCGCTGCGTGTGGCGGCGGTGACGGCGACACCACCGATGTGCCCGCCGCCGACCGCACTGCGACGTCAGTTGCTCCCGTGTCCGACGCGGACGACTCCTCGGCAGCGCTCCCTGAGGCATTCGCCACCGCCACCCCGCTCGACGGCGGCACGTTCGACGCCGAAGCGCTCGCTGGCAACGATCTTGTCGTGTGGTTCTGGGCGCCGTGGTGCACGACCTGCCGTGGCGAGGCACCCGAGGTCGCTGAGGTCGCGGCCCGTTACGCCGACCAGCTCCAGGTGATCGGCGTACCGGGTCGTGGAGAGCTCGACGCCATGCAGGACTTCGTCGACGACACCGGGATCGGGGCGATCAGGCAGCTCGCCGACCTCGACGGCAGCGTCTGGCAATCGTTCGGTGTCTACGGTCAACCTGCGTACGCCTTCGTCGACGACGACGGTGAGATCGAGCTCTTCGTCGGCGGGTTGGGCGGCGACGCACTCGCCGATCGGATCGACGAGCTCCTCGCGGACTGAACGATGCCGATCGCGCCGATCTCCGGCACGACGGAGCAGGCGACGTGAACGGCACCTACGCGTTCGCCCTCGCCGCCGGGATGGCCGCCACCGTCAACCCATGCGGCTTCGCCCTGCTCCCGGCGTACCTGTCCACGTTCGTCGGACTCGACCACGACGGTGGGCGCGCCGGCGCCATCGGCCGCGCCCTCGCAGTGTCCGCGGTGCTCACCGCCGGATTCGTCGTCGTGTTCGCCATGTTCGGGCTGATCGTCACCCCGTTCGCCCTCCGCGTCGAGCAGTACCTGCCGTGGGCGACGATCGTCATCGGCGTCGGTCTCGTCGGGCTCGGCGCCGCGCTGCTCCTAGGCCGACAGCTCGTGGTGAAGATCCCGAAGCTCAACAAGGGCGGCACCGACGGCACGTTGCCGTCGATGTTCCTGTTCGGTGTGTCCTACGCCGTTGCGTCGCTGTCGTGCACGATCGGGCCGTTCCTCGCCGTCACGACCAGCACCTTCCGGTCCGAGAGCTGGCTCGTCGGCTTCGGGGTCTTCGTCGCCTACGGGCTCGGGATGGGTGTCGTCATCGCGATCCTCACCGTCGCCGTCGCGCTCGCCAAGACCGGTGT
>JACDHN010000091.1 GCA_013821025.1 Acidimicrobiia bacterium
CGCCGCTCGTGCTGGCACGACGGCCCTGATTGAGGGCTTGCGTCTTCACCCGGACGTCTTCGTGACGCAGCCGAAGGAGCCGCACTACTTCGCGTATCACGGACTTCCGATCGAGTTCAAGGGCCCCGGCGATGATCAGTGGGTCAACAAGGTCGTGGTCAACGATCTCGAGAAGTACCTCGGGTTGTTTAGTGCGGCGGGCGACACGCCGGCACGCGGCGACGGCTCGGTGACGACGCTCTACTTCGCCGATCGCGCCGCAGGCGAGATCCTTCGCGTGAATCCTGAGATGCGGATCATCGTGCTGCTGCGCGAGCCGGTCGCTCGCGCCTTCTCCAGCTTCGCCTACCTTCGGCTCCGAGGCGCGGAGACAGAGACGGACTTCCGGCGGGCTCTTGACGTGGAGGCCTCGCGGAAGGCGGCTGGATGGCACCACATGTGGCACTACGACGGCATGAGCCGCTACGCCTCCGATCTGCGGACCCTCTACGACGTCGTTGGTCGGTCCCAGGTGCGAGTGTGGTTCTACGACGATCTGCAAGCGAACTACGAGCAGGTCCTCAACGAAGTAGTCGCCTTCTTGGAGCTGCAACCGTTCCCGACAAGATCGCTGACGATGCCTCGCGTGAACGTCTCGGGAGCAGCCCGGCTCGTTGTGGCCCAGCGCTTGATCCATTGGGCGACCGAGCACGAGTCGGTCCGCTCGGCGATCAAGCGCGTGGTGCCGTTCGAGACACGGGAACGTGTCCGTTCCTCGATCGTGCGCCGCCAGGACCTGTCGACGGCCACCCTCGACGACCTCGCCCCGAGGTTTGCCGGCGACTTGACGGAACTTGCTGCGTTGCTACCCGAGAACCAGCCTCACTGGTTGGGCAGGTACGCCTTCGGCCGCCGCTGCGAATGACGCGGCGAGCTCATCCAGCGCGCCGCCCGTTCCGGATCATCGGCGAGCGTTGCGACATATGCGCGAGCGCGTGCGCCAAGTGGCATCGCGAGACGGGAACTTGGGTCCACAGCCGTTGCTGGAACCCCAACGCACTTCCCGGGGCAGCGCCCGGCGCAGCTAGCCATCGATGAGGTTAAGCGCCCGCAGCAGTTCGGCGGCGTAACGATCCGTGGTGAACCGATCCTCGTAGGCGTTGCGGGCCTTCGCAGCGGCCACACTCACCTGATCGCGGGTCAGTCCTGCGAGCACGCGTGCAAGCGCTTCGGCATCGCCAGCGGGATACAGCCAGCCGTCCGAGCCGTGCGTGACGATCTCGAGCAGTCCCCCGGCGGCGCTGCCGACGACGGGACGACCGCGGGCGAACGCTTCGATGGCGACCAGTCCGAATGGTTCAGGCTGTTCGGACGGCATGAGCACGACGTCGGCGTCCTCGATGTACGGCGCCACGTCGCGAACCTCACCGACTACGGTGACCGTTTCGGGGTGACGCAACATCGGTGACCTCCCCACTCGACGGCGGCCCGCCGAGTACAAGCAGCTGGCCACCGGTATCCAACCGGTCCCAAGCGGACAGCAGCGTTCGATGCCCTTTCCAGCCGTTCCATCGGCTGGCGACGACGAAGCGAACAGGACCAGAGCGGCCATCCAGTGGCACGACCTGAGCCGGCTCTGGGGTTGCGTTAGTAACGACAGTGGTGCGTTGTCGCAAGCGGTTCGGGAGCGATTCGGCGACTGCCCGGGAGATGGCGACCAGCCCGTGACACGCTTGGGCCATGACGCCGAGGATCCGGCGATCCGACGGCGACCAGATCTCCTGCACGTGCCCGATCACCGTTGGCACACCCGTCGTTCTCGTCACCGGGGCAGCGAGGAAGGCGGCACTCGACGTGCAGTAGACGATTCTCGGCTGCTGGCTCGCAATTCTCTGCGGAGTTCACGCGCCCGCCGCTGAAGGCTGGCCACCGCACGGGGTGTCTTGTACGCACGCCGCAGGATCGGCAGATCAATGTGACGTGATCTGACGTTTCGACGCTCGAGTTCCTCGCACAACGGCGTGTCGCCGTGGGCCAGATCGGTCGGCAGCCAGCACTCCGCGCTCGCACGATAGGCGTCTGGGCGGCGCGCAGATCGGCTTGGCGGTAGAGCCATGATCGCGACACGCCGGCTGCTCGGGCGACGCCGATGAAGGTCACGGTCTCACCGGCCGCATCGAGACGACGAACGGTCGCGACGGCGCGCTGACGGGTATCTCGGGCTCGCTGTTGAGCGGCGGCGATGAGAGCGGTGCCGTCGGCGTGGTCATGTCGAGTCTCCGATGGCTTCGAGGGTGTCGATGAGCTGGTCGAGGTTGTCGTGCACGTGGCGATGGTTCGCGGCGAGCCGGAACCGACCGTCGGCTTCTGTGGTGGCGATGAGGACGCGGGTCTCATCTCGTTGACGGCGGTGGACGTCGAGGAACGCTGGAGTGGTCTGAAAGTCGGGGCAGGTGAGGCAGGCGTTGGGGTGCGGGCAGTCCTGTTGGGGAGGCCGGCCGCGGTAGCCGTTGGGCAGGCTGGCCTGAACCCGGGCCATGTTGTGCTTGGTCCATTCGGCATCAGCGGTGACGCCGGCAGGGTCGTAGACGGTCCGCTCGCCGTGCAGGTTGACCCGCTGCCGGCAGTACTCGTCGAAGGCCCGGCGCACGGTGGTGTCGTGCAAGCTGGCGTAGCGGGCGGTCATCTGCGGGCTGGCATGCCCGAGCAGGCGCTGGATGACGTGCTGCGCGACGCCCTGGTTGATGAGTCTGGTCCCGAGCGTGTGACGGAACTGATGAGCGGTCGCCCGGACCGGCTGGCCGGCTTCGTCACGCACATCGATGTCGTCCTGCCAGCGGGCGAGACGCTGGCGGAGGATGGCGTAGCTGAACGGGCGTGTCCCGTCGGGGTTGGAGTGGGGCGCCGGGAACAGCACCGGTGGGCCGGGTGGCCAGCGGCGGACCAGGTCGGCCTGTTGGGCTCGGATCGTGTCGGCGGCGATCGGGCTGAGCGGCACGAGCTGCTCGGCGGCCATCTTGGCGTTGAAGTAGCGCAGGCATGGCCACCCGGCGCTGTCGTCGATGACCGGGTTGAACGGCAACGAGCACGCGTCGTTGGCGCGCAGCCCAGTCTCCATGATGACCACGACCAGCGCCCGGGGCGTGGCGTCGGGCAGCACCGCGAGACGGTCGGGGTCCTCGAGCTGGTTCATGACGAACTCGGGGATGAAGCGGGGCCGGGGACGGCTCGGCAGGTCATCGTGGTAGAGCGCAGCGCTCGCCGACAGTGCCGGCAGCCAGTGGTGGCGGCGGCACGCGTCGAGGAAGCCGCGCAGGCAGGTGATGTAGGTGCTCGACGTGTGCGGCGCCAGGTGGGACGCTGTGACCCACACGAGGTAGGCCTCCAGCGCGTCGCGGGTGATCACGGTCTCGTCACCGGCGTGGTGGTAATGGCGGGCGAGGAACCGGCTGAACCACAGCATCGCCCGGGCGTCGACGTGCACGGTGTGGTCAGGTGATTGGAAGTCGGTCGGGGAAGTGGATCTCGAAGATGTTGAGCGCTGATCGCCAGCCCCAGGTGCCAGTGCCGAGGGCGCCGCTGCGGGTGGTGGTGATGTCGCGGGCGACGAGGCGCAGCAGCTTGAGGGCGGCGTCGCCGTGGGGGAAGTGGCCGCGGTTGCGACTGACTTTGCGCAGCTGGTAGTTGACCGACTCGATCAAGTTCGTGGTGTAGACGATCTTGCGGATCTCGGCGGGGAACGCAAGGAACGGGGTGAAGCGTTCCCAGGCGGTGCGCCACAGCCGCACGATGCCCGGGTAGCGGTCGCCCCAGGTGAGCTCGAAGTCGTCCATTGCCGCTTCGGCGGCGCCGGCGTCGATGGCGGTGTAGATCGGGCGCAGGGCAGCGGCGATGGCTTTGCGGTCGTTGTAGCTGCTGTAACGGAACGAGGCTCGCAGCAGATGGATGACACAGGTCTGCACTGTCGCTCTGGGCCAGGTCGCTTCGATCGCATCAGGCAGCCCCTTGAGACCGTCGCAGCACACGATCAGCACGTCGCTGATGCCACGGTGGCGCAGCTCGGTGAGCACCGTCAGCCAGTACTTGGCGCCCTCGTCGCCGTCGCCCAGCCAGATCCCCAGCACCTGTTTGCGGCCATCGACGTCGACGCCGATCGCCAGGTAGGCGGGCTTGTTGACCACGGTGCCGTGGTCGCGGACCTTGATCACCAGGGCGTCGATGTACATGATCGGGTAGACCGCCTCGAGGGGTCGGGTCTGCCATTCGTTGAGTTCCTCGACGATCCCGTCGGTGACCCGAGAGATCAGCTCCGGGGACACGTCAACTTGGTAGATCTTGGCCAGATGCCGGCGGATGTCGCGCACCGTCAACCCGCCGGCGTAGAGCGAGATGATCCGTTCGTTGAACCCGTCTAGACGACGCGAGTGCTTCGGGATCAGCTGCGGCTCGAAGCTGCCGTTGCGGTCCCTCGGGATCGCCAACGGCACCGCGCCGATCTCGGTCAGCACGGTCTTGGGTGAGGTGCCGTTGCGGCTGTTGCCCGATCCGCGACCGTCCGGATCGCCACGTTCGTAGCCCAGCTCGACGGTCAACTCGTCGTCCAAGGCACGCTCCAGCACCCGCTTGGTCAGCTGCGCCAGCACCCCGTCGGCGCCCAACAGCTCCAGGCCCTCGGCGTCAACCTTGGCCATCACCTGGTCGACCAGCTCATCGGGCACCACGGCCTCCGACGCCGGCCGAGACACATTCGACGTCAAAGACACCTCAGCAATCGGTTCGTTCACACCAGTCATGTCTGACATCGTCATGGCGGGATTCCTCTCAGTGAGGGATCCCCCTTACACAGACGTTCTTACAGGCCCGCTGGTGGTGGCACCGAGCGGTGCGTTAACAACTTCGAGACGACCTCGATCGCCACGCCGCCGCGGATCAGTTCCGTCGCCCGACTGTGGCGCGGAGCGTGCGGGGTGAACTCGATGCCGGTGCGAGCCCGGAGCCGACTCACGAGCTTGGCGACCGCCTCGTAGCGCAGCGGACGGCCCACCGGCGCCGACCACAGGTTCACGAACACGTAGTCCGAGTCCAAATCGCCATACTCGCTGTGCATGTAGTCGCTGTAGAGCCGCACCAGCGGCGCAGACAGCGGCACCGCCGCCGGCGACACGCACTTGGCCCGGGCGCCATTGGCGTTGTCACCGCGGGGCACGATCACCACTCGCCGTTCGCGGCTCACGAAATCCTCGTGACGCAGCCCGAGGGCCTGGCCGATCCGCATCCTGGTCGCGGCCAACAGGGCGAACAGGAACCGGTCCCGCAGACGCTCGCACGCGGCGAGGATTTGGGCGATCTCCTCGACGCTCAACGTCGCCGGCAACCGGCGGGGGACCCGCAGCTTGATGGGCCGGGGTGGAGATCGGTCGTCATCGGGTGACGTGGTGCAGGAACGGCTTGTAGGAACCACGAGCGACCCGGCGCCACGCCACCAGATCCGCAGCCACCGCCACGCCGGAGCGGGCATGGAAGTCGTAGAATCCGATCAGGGCGGCCAGGTGCCAGTTCACCGTCGCCTCGCCGCGGATCGCGGCGGTGTCATCGAGCACGATCACGTTGTCCGCCGGCGCTCGCAACCACGCCACGAACCTGGACACGTCCTCGACGCCGGCGTAGTCCCACGCGAGTCCGCTCCGATCGAAGAACTCGCACCACAGGCGTAACCCATGGGCGTAGGCCCGGACCGTGTTCGGTGAGCGCTCGATCCCGGCCAGGTGCGCCAGTATCGCTCGACCGCCACGACCGGCACCCACTCGTCGTCGACGACCGTCCACGACTCCGCGCCCGTCACCGGCGTGACCACACGCTGCACCCTCACCAACCACCTCCACGGTTCGACCAGCAAGGAGGCGGGCCAACGACGAGCGATGTCTACCTCACGCCGCCCGCGGCATCGCGGACCTCGGGGACACGCTCCAGAGAACGTGTCCTCGACGGGCTGAGGCACCTCGTCGGCTACATCGAAGACATGCCAGTGGCGGCTCCAGAGAATGACCGCCTCGGTCGGGCCGTTCGATGCGCCGGCGGTGGTGTGGAAGGCGAGGATCTCGCGGCGCCACCGGTCGATGGTGCGGGCGAGGCGACAGAGCTCGGGGATCTCGGCGTCGGCGGCATGCTGGAAGAACACGATCAGCCGTCGCGTGGCATGGGCGAGATCGCCGGCGGCGTAGACCTCGGCGAGCAGCTCACGAGCCAACCACACCGCGGCGACTTCGCCGCCGGGATCACCTGCAGCGAGCCCGGCACGGAGCCGTTCCCATCCCCGCTCGCACAGATTCGCCCACGTCGTCAGCAGCAACCGGCGGATCCCGTAGAGCGGATCTGCCTAGCGGCCGCGGTGACCGAGGGAGTCCTGCTGGACTCGGCGGCGGACGTCGTTGACACACTCCGAGGCGAGGCGGATGGCGTGGAAGTGATCGATCACCAACGTCGCCCCAGGGAGCACGTCGCCGAGCGCGGTGGCGCACCCGTGGAAGGCGTCGATCGCCGCCACCTGGATCTGGTCAGCCCACTAGATCGGCTGGGACTCCACCCAGGCCCGCACCACGCCACCGGATCTGCCTGGGGTGACGTCGAGCAGCCTGCCACGGTCGATGTCCACGAACGAGGTCGCCATCTGCGTCCGCCGGCGGGCGTTCACATGGGCGAAGGTGTGCTCGTCGACCCCGAGCGCGACGACATCGTCGAGTCGGCCGTCGCTGGCGATCAGGGTGTCGCCGTGATTGGTCACGGCCCGATGAGCGCAACTCCAGCCGACACCGAACGCCCGGGCCACCTCGGCGACGGTATCGAGGTCCTGGCCGACACGCCGACAGATCTCGGCGCGTGCACGCTCGGTCAGCGACGCCCTCGACCCGATCTGATTCGACGTCTCGGACCACGAACCTCGCGGGCACATCGCCTCATTGCAGCGCCAGGTGCGCTTGGACCACACGATCACCGTTGTCACCCCGGCGATCGCCATATCCCTCACGGCCAACGGAACGGGCCAGGAGCAACACCGCAAGCGCGATGATCAACACCCGCACGCCCAAGACCGCGCTCGATACGACATCGCTAGTTGACCAGGCGCCGAATGTGGCGATGGCGACGTAGGCGAGCAGGAAACAGGCAGCAGAGGTTCGGGTCGGCTGCGGTTCGGGGCGGGCGAGGCGAGTGCTCCACGCCATCGTGAGAGCAAAGATGCTCAGCAGCGCCTTGGCGATCACGACCGCATCGAGTCCCCCAGAAAACAACGTGTCAGGGCGCCACGACACCGTCGCAACGACCAAGAGAGCGCACACCCAGTACGTCGTGCTGCGACGCGTCACCGTTCGTCGAGGCGCCCGTTCCGGACGAACGGACGTCAGCGAGCTCATGACTCTCTAGGCTACTGTCGCCGTGGTCTCGGCATCCCGCAGGCCGACGAGCAGCTCGCCACATGCGCGTACGATCGTCTTCCACGGGCCACTCGACTCAGGCCGACGTGGAACTCCGTCGCAAGCGACAGGGTCATCGTTCCACGTCGAGAACTGTCCACCCTTGTCGGTATAGAGAGTGGAATGCAAGCATCAGAGTAGGCTCCGGTGCAGACCTCGACGTAGCGGCTACCGCCCGTTGCGCGGTAGCGAGGTGGTTCAGAGTTGATCCGACGGTGATCGTTACACGAGGAGTGGTTGATGTTGCCCTATCCAGTTGCGCCGGAGATCGTCGAGCACAAGGACCAGCTCTCAGAGGATTTCACCACCGCCGAACCGGTGCGACACATCGTGATCGACGATTTCCTCGACGCAGAGTATGCGCATACGCTGCTCGACGACCTGCCTTCGCCTGCTGCGATGCCCAAGTCACGCGACTATATGTTCAGTGACAAACGCGAGCTGTCGACCCTCGATCGCCACTCGGATATCTCGCGACTTCTGCACGACGTGTTCATGAGTAAAGAGTTTGCCGATTTCCTCAACTTGCTGACTGGCCGCGAAGTGTTCGTCGACCCAGAGTACGTCGGCGGCGGATTTCATGCAGGCGCCAAGAACAGTTTTTTGGACCTGCACACCGACTTCAACCTTCATCCGGCGCATTCCGACTGGCTCCGAGAACTGAACATCCTTCTCTATCTCAATCCGGGTTGGCAACCTGCGTGGGGCGGCCAGCTTCTGCTCACGGATAGCCCGATGCGCCCACCATGTCGGTGGAACCGAAGTTCAACCGATTGGTCATCATGGAGTCGACCGACACGTCGTTCCATGGCTACGAGCGCATCTCCTTCCCGGATGGTCTGGCTCGCCGGTCAATCGCCGCATACGCCTACTCGCGAGTTTCGGAAGGAGCGGTGGCCCGCCGGACGACCACCTGGGTACCGCAAGGCGCAGGGCTGGTCAAACGCGTGCTCGCCAAGAACTGGAACTGGATCGTCTTGACCAAGAACCGTTTCCTCGGCAGCGGCACACTCAAGAATCGGAAGTGACGCCTCCAAGCCGGTCCGGCGCCGTGTTCATCCATCCCTCGGATGAGCTC
>JACDHN010000092.1 GCA_013821025.1 Acidimicrobiia bacterium
AAGTGGCTGACCGGACAGAACACGTTCACTCGCCAGGCGCTCGATAGCCTTCCGGAGCGTTCCGCCTGGCATCAGCGACTCGTGTCGCTGATGAGTCGGCCGCTCGTTGGCGCTGTGCAGCTGCGCAACGACACAGTGATCATGCTCGAACGGCTCGCAGACGCTGACCAGTCCGTGCTGACGGTGCGCCGGTTCGTCGCCGGCGCCGAGGTGACGGGGTCCGAACCGGTAGTGCTCGTGGATCCGGCGGCCGGCGGTGACGCGACGGCGGCGATCGACTGGTACGAGGCATCGCCCGACGGCGCCCTCGTCGCCTACGGCACGAGCATCGGCGGAACCGAACGCAGCATCCTTCGGATCGTCGCCACCGATGACCCAGCGGCCGAGCACATCGAGGACATCCCCGACACCAGGGCCTGCAGCGTGGCCTGGGAGCCCGACGGCTCTGGGTTCTTCTACACGCGCTATCCCGCCGGCGAGGAGTACGACCGCACCGTCCGCCACCATCGCCTCGGGGCCGACTGGCGCGATGACGCGGAGACGTGGGCTGAACTGCCGAATCCCGAGTCGTGGCCCGACCTCAAGCTGTCACAGGACGGGCGCTGGCTACTGGTGTCGGTGGAGGTCGGCTGGTCGCGCACCGACGTGCACGTGCTCGACCGGCACCACGACCGCTGGTGGACGATCGTCAGCGGCGTCGAGAGTGAGACCCGCCTGGAGTTCGCCGTCGACGGCTTGAACCTCGTCGGGATGACCACGATCGACGCCTCGGGCGGTCGCCTCGTGCGCATCTCGCTCCCAGCTTTCGGCGACGCCGCCCGTTCGGCCGGCGACTGGATCACGCTCGTGGCCGAGCGCGACGCCGTGATCTCGTCCCCGCACGTGGTCGGCGACGAGATATGGATCGTCGCCACGTCTGACGGCATCGACACCGTAGAACGCCGCAGCGGCGACGGTTCGTTGCTCGGCTCGCTCGACTCGCTCGGGATGATCAGTGTGCTCGCAGTGGCCGCTGACCGCGATGCCGGTCGGGCGCTCGTCGTTCGCGACAGCTTCGACGGCCCGCCCTCGGTATGGCACGCCGCAGCAGGAACCGACGAGGTGGTCCGTTGGTGGGAGGCGCACGGTGATGTAAAGGCATCCGAGATGTCCATTCGTCACGTGACGTACGCATCGCTCGACGGGACCCAGATCGGGATGTTCTTGATCCACGACGCCGACGTGACGCCGGACGCCACGACACCGACCATCCTCAACGGTTACGGCGGTTTCGCCATCGCCGAGACGCCGACGTGGTCGCCTCAGATCGCCGCCTGGTGCTCGGCCGGTGGCTTGTATGCGATCGCCCAGCTGCGAGGCGGGCTGGAGCACGGTGAGGATTGGCACCTGGCTGGAAACCGCCAACACAAACAGAACGTGTTCGACGACTTCGCCGCTGCCGCCGACTGGCTGGTCGAGCAGGGACTCACGAGCCGGGCCCGCATGGCAATCGTCGGCCGCTCCAACGGGGGGCTCCTGGTCGGAGCCGCGCTCACCCAACGTCCCGATCTGTGCAGGGCTGTGTGGTGCGGCGTACCGCTGCTCGACATGATCCGTTTCCCGCAGTTCCTGATCGCCCGCCTGTGGACGAGTGAGTACGGCGATCCCGAGATCGCAGAGGAGTTCGCCTGGTTGCACGCCTACTCCCCGTACCACCACGTGGAGTCTGGCACCTGCTATCCGGCCGTGCTGCTCACGGCAGCCGAGGGCGACTCCCGTGTGCACGCTGGCCACGCCCGGAAGATGACAGCGGCGCTGCAGCACGCCTCGTCGTGCCTCGATACGAAGCCCGTGCTGCTGATCGAGGAGCGTGACGCCGGTCACGGCGTTGGCAAACCCGTCAGCCTGAGGGCGGCGGAGGTGGCCGACGCGCTGACGTTCCTGAGCTGGCAACTCGGCTGGGTGCCCTCGCCCGACACTTGATGAGCGGTGATGTCCTCCACCCGACGGTTACCCTGGCCGCGAGATGAAACGTCTGGTCGTGTTCTGGATCTTGGCCGCTGGTGTCGGCGCTGGAGCAGCCATCACGACCGTCGAGCAGGGCGAGCGAGATCCCGAATCCCTCGCAGCGGCCGAACGCACACCATCGGCGGAGCCCACCGCTGACGATGATCGGGTGACCGTGGTCGAAAACGACGGCGAGGGCGCGACCACGAAGCGGGTCGGCACGAAGACCGAGAGGGCGAAGCACAAGGCGCAGCGAGCCGAGCAGCAGAAGGCCAAGCGCTCGCCAGAGAAAGCGTCGGGCACCTCGACCGCGGAGCCCACGCCCGATCCCACGACGTGGCGGGACGCGCCCGCTGCTGACGCTGCACAGTGCCCCGGCACGAGCAGAGGGATCGTTGTAGACCGCCAGTGGCAGCGAGCGTGGCTGTGTGCCGACGGCGCCATCGCCACGGTGTTCCCGATCACGTCGGCCGCCAGCCAGCCCGATCCGGGCACGTACCCGATCTACGCCCTCGACTACCAGTCGTACAGCAACTTCGGCGACGCGCCGTCGACGCTCGACCGCTTCGTGGCGTTCACGTACGGCAAGTACCAGGGCGCCCGCATTGCGTTCCACGCGGTGCCGTACTACGCCGACGGCTCGTTGGCCCAGCCTCTCGAGAGCGTCGGCGAGCTGGGGCGGTTCGGTGAGACTTCGGGCTGCATCCGGGTGCTGCCCGATCATGCCGAACTGATCTATGGGACGATGCAGGTCGGCGACGACGTGCGCGTCATCAGCTGACGTCGAGCTTCGCCAGCCATGCCTGACCCTCCTGGCACCCCTCGGCCACGGGACACCACCGGCACGACCATCCCGGCTGCTTCGTCGGCGTTCGCCCTTCCACGTCCACCTCGATGAGTCGCTCCGTCGCGGCCAGTGCTCGCCGCAGGCTGGCATGTAGCGCAGGCATGGTGACGTCCTCGACCACCGCCTCGGCGGCATCGAGGTAGAACGACGCCAACGCCCGCGGCGGCACGAGCCGGCTGAGCGTCTCGATCAGGGCGTAGTAGTGAAGGTCAAGAGCGTGGGCGGTGGCTCTGGCGCCCGTCTTGACGTCGACGAACACCTTTCGGCTCTCGGTGCCGGATGGCCGCCCGAGCATCAGGTCGACCCGGCCGCGGAACTGGATGGGACCCGCCGCCGGCCACATCACTCGGGCCTCCACGACCGGCGTCCACTCGGGCTGCAGTGGCGGGAACGACTCCATGAACCGGGTCACCGAGTCGAGTGCAAAGCCCCGCAGGTCAGCGATGTCGGCAGGCGAGCACTCGTTGAGCCAGGCCGCCAAACTGTTGTCCTCTGCCGTGAGGCGGTCGATGGCCTCGTCGACGAGCTGCACCGGGAGCGGGTCGCCGCGCCAGTTGAGCTGCAGCTGGATGGCCCGGTGCACGACGGACCCACATGCGTTGCGCGCCGACCAGTCGAACGGGTCCCGGTGCACGTGGTGGGTCTCGCAGCCGAGGATGCCCGAGAGATCATGCTTGGCGACGACGAGCGTGTGAGCGTCGAGCCGATCGGAGAGCGCGGCGACCTCGCTGGTGGCGTACGCCACCAGTTCGGCTATCTCGCCGGCGTCGAACCGCAACGCTGCGCCCTGCCGACGTAGGGCCTCGAGCGTGCGCTGTTGGGTGGGCGTGACGTCCAGATCGGTCATCGTACGCTTGACGTCGACATCCGCCGGCCGATGCAGTCCGCCGAGCGGTGCAGTTTGGGGGGGTCCACGGGGGCGGACGCCCCCCGTGCGATGTGATGTCACACCGTTCGGCGATGATCACGTCATGGCTCCTACAGCGGTCACCTCCATCGAGTTCGCGGCGACGGCGCGGCTGCTCGCCAGGGCTGCACGGCACGCAGGCGTGCGGGCGCCGGGGTTCCGCAGCCCGCCGGGCCTCGTCGGCGTCCACCGGACCATCCGGCGCCGTCAGGGCACCAGCGTCATCGCCGTGCGGATTGCCGGACGGCCGTGGGCCGCTGTTCAGGCCGACATGATCGAGGGTGTGGTCGTGGCGAATGGGCTCGTCTCGCCGGAGGCCGACCGCATCCGCAACGCGATGTGGGGTGCGATCGCCGACGCTCCGGTGCTCGAACGAGGCGTCCGTTCTCACGCTGCGTGAGGCTCGCAGGAGCGTCGACACGGTGTTGTCATGTTGCGCCGAAACGATCCGTGGTATCGTCCCACGCTGTTCACCGATTGGGTCCGAACGATTCGGCCCTGGCCCGGAGGCGAACGAGACACAGGGGAGTAGGTGGGCACGGAGGCGCCCACGGTAATCGACAGCGTGAACGGCCGGATGGTCCCTACGGGGACGTACAAAACCTCAGGGAGGACCACGACGTGAGACGTCATCGCAAGAGTTCGGCACTGATTGCCGTGCTCGCAAGTTTTTCGCTCGTCGCCGCTGCATGCGGCGATGACGACGAGTCCGGAGACACCGCAGCACCCGAAGTGACGACCGGCGACACCGGCGGCGGCACCGACACCACTGGCGGCGATACCACTGCCACGACCGCCGGCGGTGACACCACGCCCACCACTGGCGGCGATACCACGCCCACCACTGGCGGTGACACCACGCCCACCACTGGCGGTGACACCACGCCCACCACTGGCGGTGACACCACGCCCACCACTGGCGGTGACACCACGCCCACCACCGGTGGCGACACCGGTGCCTCCGGATCCGTCGAGGAGATCTGTGCCCCGACCGAAGGCGAAGGCGAAGCAGCCGGCGAGCCCGAAGAGGGTGCAGGCGAGCTGATCGACCTCGGCACGTTGGTTGGAGATCCGCCGGAGCACATCGACCCGGCGCTCAACGTCACGCTCGACGCCTACCAGATCGTCAACGCCATGTACGACGGCCTCACCGAGATCGACGCCACCGACCCGGAGAACCCTGAGATCAGGCCGCTGGTGGCCGAGACCGTCGAGGTCAACGAAGACGCCACCGAGTGGGTGTTCACCATCCGCGAGGGCTCCCAGTTCTCCGACGGCGAGCTGATCGTGCCGACCACGTTCCAATGCGCGTGGGAGCGGGCGTCCGATCCCGACTTCGCCGGTGACTACAGCTACCTGATGAACTTCATCGAGGGTGGCGCCGAGAAGCTGGCCGGTGAGGCCGAGACCATCTCGGGCGTCACCGCCGACGACGAGGCGATGATGTTGACAGTTGCCATGTCCGCGCCGTACGCCAACTTCGACGCCGTGGCCGGCTTCCAGCTGTTCTTCCCGATGCCGAAGTCGTCCATCGAGAACCCCGGCGACTACGAGAACGGCATGATGGTCAGCAACGGCCCGTACATGCTCGAGTCGGCGCGCACCGACGAGCAGATCGTGCTCGTGCGCAACGAGGCCTGGCAGGGTGACTACGACGGAGAGACGTGGCCTGACCGCGTCGGGCGCATCGACTTCAACGTGTCGGCTGACCCGGACACGGCGTACAACGCCTTCGAAGCCGGTGAGGGTGACACGGCCCTGCTGCCGCCCGCCAGGGCCGTCGAGGCCCAGGAGAACTGGGGCACGACGCTCGACGTCGAGATCCTCGGCTCGTTCCACTTCGGTTTCAACCAGCGCGACGAGGCGATCGGCGGCGAGGAGAACACGCTGCTCCGCCAGGCGATCTCGCAGGCGATCAACCGGGACGACATCAACGAGGCCGTCTACAACGGCACCCGTCAGACGTCCACCGGTATCACGCCTCCTGGGATTCCCGGGTTCGCCGAGAATCTGTGCGAGTTCTGCGCCTACGACCCCGAGGCCGCGCAGGCGGCGTTCGACGAGTGGACCGCCAATGGCGGTGAGCAGGCCGAACCGTTGCGGATCCAGTTCAACGCAGATTCCGGCTGGGAGGCCGTGGTCGAGATCGTAATCGACAACCTGGGCGCCATCGGCATCCAGGCCGAGGCCGACCCGCGTGACTCCGAGACGTACTTCACGGAGATGGCAGAGGGCGACTGCCAGATGTGCCGGCTGGGTTGGTACGCCGACTACCCGACGTACGACAACTTCATGTACGACCTGTTCCACGGCGACTCGCTCGACGGCAACAACTTCGGAGCGAACCTCAACGAAGAGTTCGACCAGCTGGTGGACGAGGCCAAGCAGTCGATCGACGCAGACGAAGCCGCCGTGCTGTACAACCAGGCCGAAGCCATTCTGCTCAACCAGGACATCGGGGCAGTGCCCATCAACTGGTACCTGGGAGACCAGGTCTACAACGACGAAAAGATCAGCAACTTCCCGATGACCAACCAGGGCTTGATCCTGTACGAGCAGATCGAGCTCGCCTCT
The DNA here is from genome assembly GCA_013821025.1 of Acidimicrobiia bacterium. Classification (GTDB taxonomy): domain Bacteria; phylum Actinomycetota; class Acidimicrobiia; order Acidimicrobiales; family Ilumatobacteraceae; genus JACDHN01. The sequence continues at coordinate 6,315 of JACDHN010000092.1, forward strand.
TGATCCGACCGAGGTGGGGGCGCTCCGGCGCCCCCGCCTCAGTTGGGTGACAGGTTCATCCAGCCAATGCCCAGCTACATCCTCCGTCGCCTGCTGCTGCTGATCCCGACGGTGTTCTTCGCGCTCTCGTTCCTGTTCTTCCTGTTCTTCGTGCTGCCAGGCGATCCGGCACAGTTGATCGCCGGCGGCGCCGACCGCAACCCCGACCCGGGCGTTGTCGCCCGGGCGGCCGAGCGCTACGGCCTCAACGACCCGGTCCTCGTCCAGTTCGGAAACTTCTGGGGCAGGACGCTGCAATGGGACCTCGGCGAGTCGTTCATCAACGACCGCAGCGTCAACGACATCCTCGGTGAAAAGGCCCCGCGCAGCATCCGCTTGGCTATCTGGGCCGTCATCCTCGAGATCATCATCGGCATCAGCGTCGGCCTGGTGTCGGCGATCCGCCGCTACTCGTTGTCCGACAAGCTCGCCACTGTCGGCACCGCCGCCGCGGCGGCGATCCCGGCGTTCGTGTTGGGCTTCATCCTGCAGTACGCCTTCGCCGTCTACCCGGAGAGGCACAACTGGCCCGACTGGGCGCAGATGAAGACCTCGCGGTTGGGTCCTGACGCCTGGACCTTCTTCTTCATCCCCGCCGAGGATCAGTGGCGCTACCTGATCCTCCCGGCAATCACGCTGGCGGCCGTCTCCACGGCGCTGGCCGCCAGGATGATGCGCGGTTCGATGCTCGAGGTGATGAGAGCCGACTACATGCGCACGGCGCGCTCCAAGGGGCTCTCGGAGCGCGCCATCGTGATGCGTCACGGGCTGCGCAACGCCTTGATCCCGGTCATCACGCTGATCGGCATCGATTTCGCCACGGTGATCGGCTCGGCCGTGCTGACCGAGACGGTGTTCTCGTGGCCCGGCATCGGATCACAGATCGCCGATTCGATCCGCAGCCGCGACCTGCCCGTGATCCTCGGGTTGACCCTCGTCGTGGTGATCACCTACTCAATCGTGAACCTGCTCGTCGACCTGTCGTACGCATGGTTCGATCCCCGAATCAGGCTCGGACAAGGCGCCGAGGTCTGACGATGAGAGGAGCCGGCAGATGACGATCGTCGATCCGCACGCCTCGGCGCCGGCGCCCGGCATCCCGTCGGGCGGTGAGGCCGGGATCGCCGACGTTGCCACAGCACCGCAACCGCTGCGCGTCGACATCGTCAAACGGTTCCTGCGCAACCCGCTTGCCGTTGCGGGGTTTAGCTTCCTCGTCTTCCTGGTCCTGGTGGCCGTGTTTGCCGACCTCATCGCCCCGATGGGCTTCGCCGAGCGCACGCAACCGCAGGTCTCGCGAGAAGGACCATCGAGCGAGCACTGGTTCGGAACTGACATCACCGGCCGCGACGTGTTCTCGCGAGTGGTGTACGGGTCCCGGGTATCACTCAAGATCGGGATCCTGGCCACGACGCTGGCGCTGACCATCGGGGTGATGTTCGGATCAGCTGCTGGGTACTTCGGCGGCTGGATCGACACGTTCATGATGCGCATCACCGACGTCTTCCTGGCCATCCCGTACATCATCCTGGCCATCTCCATCGCCACCGTCTTCGGTCGCAGCGAGAACGCCGTGATCCTGGTGCTCGGGTTGACCGGTTGGCTGCCGATCAGCCGCATCGTGCGAGCCAGCTTTCTCGGGCTCAAGCAACTGGAGTACGTCGAGGCGGCGACGGCGCTCGGGTTCGGCAAGGGGCGGATCATGTTCCGCCACATCCTGCCGAACGCCTTGCAGCCGATCATCGTGTACGGAACGGTCTCGATCGGCAGCGCGATCTTGTCCGAGGCGGCGCTGTCGTTCCTCGGTGTCGGTCCCCGCTCGCCGACGCCGGCGTGGGGGCTGATGGTCGCAGAAGCAGGAGCCGGGTCACTGGCGTCGGCACCGCACATCTTGTTCTTCCCAGGCCTCGCCATCTTCCTCACCGTGCTGGCGTTCGTGTTGGTCGGCGACGGCCTGCGCGACGCCCTCGACCCGAAGCTGAAATGATGGCCGACGCCGCCACATCGCCCGCCGAGCAAGCGGATAGCGATCGAGTGCTGCTGTCGGTGCGCAACCTTCACACGACGTTCAAGACCGACGCCGGGCTGGTGCGCGCCGTCAACAACGTGAGCTTCGATGTCCACCGCGGTGAGGTGCTG
>JACDHN010000093.1 GCA_013821025.1 Acidimicrobiia bacterium
CGCAGGGCTGCTTGCGGACCGTCCCGCCACGACGCACTGGGCGTCGCTCGACCATCTGAGCCGGCTCGACGGCTCCATCGAGGTCCGCCCGGACGACCGTTTCGTCGATGACGGTGACGTGATCACTTCGGCGGGCGTGTCGGCCGGCATCGACATGGCGTTGCACCTCGTGGTCAGGCTCGCCGGTTCTGAGCGGGCCGCCGAGGTGCGCCGCTACATCCAGTACGACCCTGCGCCCCCCGTCTGAGCCCGCTTCGTCATGCGTGCGACACGTGGTCTCAGAACGGTCCCTTGTGCCACGGTCCCCAGATCGCCACGGAGTAGCCCGTGCCTGACTGCACGTTGACGAACAGCGTGCGGCCGTCGGGGCTGAATCGGGCGCCTGCGAACTCCTGGCCCACCTGAGCCGGGTCGGCGTTGCGGGCGAACGTGAACAGCTCGCCGCGGCGGGTCAGGCCGCGCAGGAAGTTGTCGCCAGGACCGTCCTCGCACAGCACGAGCGTGCCGCGACGTGACGCCTCCACGTTGTCGGGCAGGTCGAGCGTGGCCGAACCCGGCGACTCGAACACCAGCTCCAACCTTTCGGCTCCCGGGCGGTACGCCCAGACCTGACCGCGCCCGGCGCCGAACCCGCTCGTGGTGGCATCGCTCGCCGAACCACCCTGCGTCGACGTGAAGTAGACCCTTCCGTTCGACCACACGGCGCCCTCGAGACGGCTGAACAGGGCGGCCCCCTTGGCACGACCCTCGTCGCCGACGGCGCTGATGGCCTCGTTGTTCGTGGTGCCGGGGGCGAACGTCGGGTCTGGATCGTCGATGTCGACCCATACGACCCGGTACGAGACGCCGTCGGGCTGACCGAGGTGCAACTCGGCGTTGGGCACGCCGCGCACGGCCAGCATCTGCAGCCGACCCCGGTTGACGATCGGACCCCGGCCGCGGCCGTTGTCCCAGCCGTTGTGCCGATCACCGTCGTCGTCATCATCGTGGTGACGCCTGCGCCGATCTGGAAGGAACCGATAGAACCCCGACGGGAAACCGAAGTTGTCCTCGGTTTGATACACCACCCGTCCACCCCGGTCGGTCACGGCCGCCTCGTGTGCGAAGCGCCCCATTGCTGTGAGCGGCTGGCCCGACGCCTCGCCGTGCGCCGGCACCTCGAACACGTAGCCATGCTTGCGTAGGCCGGTGTTGGGCACGCCGGTGAAGTCGGGGCCGACGTCGCCGCCGTTGATCGTCTCCTCGCACGTGAGCCAGGATTCCCAAGGCGTTGGGCCGCCTGCACAGTTCATCTGGGTGCCGCTGAGCGACACCCAGTCGTGGAACACGTTGCCGAACCCGTCCACCTCGACCGTGACGGTGCCGCCCTTGGCGATCGGGTCGTACCCGTTGGCAGGGTCACCGAGCGGCCTGTCACCGCCGGCGACGTTCGTGTTGCCGTTGATCTCGTGGTTGCGCACAAGGACGGTGCGGCCGTGCCGCCCGCGGAAGGCCGCCATGCCGTCGTGCCGCCCTGGCAGCACGGCACCGTCGTCGAGGACGGTGCCAGCGGGGTGGAAACTGCGGTACTGGAACCCCCGCGGCAGCTCGAGCCGGACGACACCGTCGCGCTGATCTGCCACCGGCGACAACGGCCCGTAGCCGCCACTGCGAGGCCGCCCTCGGTCGGCGTGGGCGACGAAACCCTCGAACGGCCCGGCGATTGCCGCCCCCGCCGCCACCGCGGCGCCGGCACGTAGGAACGAACGACGATTGATGTCGGACATGAGTACCCCTCCTCGAGTTGACGGCAGCGATGATATCGAACTCGTTGACGGCCGGATTAACGCCTACGACACACGGTGCGTCGAGAACGTCCACACCCAGTCGTCGTTCACGCCAGCGATCGACGCAGCCGGCTGAGGTGCGTTGGCACCGACGTGGGCTGCACCGAGGCGTCACGGACGACGCCGTCGAAGTGTCGGCTCAACGTGCGAACGTGCTCGGCAGAGGTCAGCACGAGATAGAGACCACCGAGGTACAGCGCTGCGCGTTGACTGCCGAACACGGTGACCGGCGCCGCATACCGCGTCGATTCGTCGAACAGGAACCATCGGAACGTCGGATACAGCTCGGTGGTGAGCTCGATCAGCCGATCGAGTTGTTCTTCGCGTGCGGCGACGCCGAGGCGCCGCCACATCCCCTCGCCACGGGCGAAGGCGGCGACGCTCTGCACGGACGAGCAGCATTCGAGCTCCGTGTCGGGGTGGCGCGCCCACGCCAGGTGGGCAGCCGTCGTGTCGATCGTCTGTGCGGCGTTCGGACCGACCGCACCGGAACGCTCGTAGCGGATCACCGCTTCGGACTTCAACAGATCGGGCACCGTCACCGGCACGTAGCGGATCTTGTACTCGGCGGCCTCGTTCAACCATCCGAGCAGTCGCTCATCGGTCTCCGACGGCCCAGGCGCCTCGAACGAGGTCTGGGTCACGAGCTCCGCTTTCACTGGGCCGGCGTTGGACAGGCCGACCAGCCAGTCGATCGATACGTCGTGGGCGGCGGCGATGGCTCGCAGCGTGTCGATGCGTGGCGAGCGTCGGTTCGCCGGCGCCAGCAGCTGCGACAGCGTGGTGCGGTCGATCATCGCGCGTTCTGCGAACGCCCCCTTGCCGAGCCCACTGCGAACCACCGTTTCGAGGAGGCGTTCTTGAAGCATCCGCAGAGGGGGGGTGCGCTCATCCATCATCCGTAGCGTAGACGCAACAGACATGCGGCAATACGACACGTTCGGCCCACTCGGTGCATGTACAAGGAGACCTAATGAGTCGTAGGGCCGTTGAGTGGCCAACCCTGGTCGTCGCTGCCGCCATCGCCGGCGGGATGGCGGCGATCCTGTTGTGGCATCGGCATGTCCCGACACCGCTGCTGCTCGTCGCCCTCGCCGTGCTTGGCGCCTGGTACAACTCGCTGCAGCACGAGGTCGTGCACGGCCATCCGACCCGCTGGCCGGCGGTCAACACGGCGCTGGCGATCGTGCCGCTCGGTCTTGTAATTCCGTTCGGCGCCTACCGCGAGGTCCACCTCCTGCATCACCGCACTCCCGGGCTGACCGACCCCGACGCCGACCCCGAGAGCTTCTACCTGTCGGCCGACACGTGGGCGCGCCTGGGACCCATCCGGCGTCGCGGCGTGACGGTGCTGCGCACGCTCTCCGGACGAATGTTGTTCGGACCGCCGATCGTCGCCATCAGGTGGTGGAGCGGAACGGCCAGTGGGGGCCTGACCCAAAGGGCAGCAGGGCGGCTCGTGGCCCACGCCGGTGGCGTCGCCAGTGTGCTGGTGGCCGTGCGAATGGCCGGATTGCCGATGTGGGTCTACGTGCTCGGCGTTGCCTGGGGCGGCGGCTCGCTGTCGCTGCTGCGCTCGTTTGCGGAGCACCGCTTCGTCGACGGCGCCAACCGATCGGCGATGGTGCGATCGGGGCGCTTCTTCTCACTGCTGTTCCTCAACAACAACCTGCACACGGCACACCACGCCCGCCCTCGTCTGGCGTGGTACTCACTGCCGGCGGCGAGCGAACGGCTCGGCGCCGATCGCATCGCCGCTGGCGGAGCAGGGCTGTACAGCGGATACGGCGAGATCGCCCGCCGCTATCTGCTGCGCCCCTTCGACGAGCCCGTCGGTCCGGGCAGGACTCAGCCCATCACGGTGCCGGAGGTGGCAGACGGCTGCCGGCGGCGCGAGAAGGCGCCAAGATTGATCTGACGGCCGGTGCGCGCCCCGGTGAACTGCACCGGGGCGGCATCGTGGTCGATCCCGTCGGCGGCTGCGTCCACCAGCGCTCGAATGAACTGTCCAGCCATCGGCGCGTTCTTGAACTGGTTGCCGCTCGATGCGCAGGCCATGAAGAAGCCGTCGAGGCTGGAGCGGTCGTAGATCGGCACCCAGTCGTCGGAGGCGTCGTAGAGGGCCGCCAGCCCGACCGGTCGGGGGGGCACGCCGAACTCGGGGAGCCGTCGCGCCAGGCGTAGCATCGCCGTCTCCCAGTGCTCGATCGTCGGCTGGTCGTTGAAGTGGTCGGCATCCTCGACCCACTCCAGCACATCGCACTCGGGTTCGGTGCCGCCCACCAGCAGCATGCCGCCAGGCTGGGGGCGGAAGTACTGGCCGATGTCGAGGTCGGCGACCAGCGGTCCTCCGTCCTCTAGCCCCAAACCGGGCGGCGCAGGCGCGGCGTACACCTCCTGGCGCAGCGGTCGATGACCGATGCGCATGTCGCCCGTGACGCCGGCCAGCTCGTTCAGCCTGGCGGAATGCGGTCCGCCGACGTTCACCACCACGGGTGCCGAGATCGTGTCGCCGGCGTCGAGCGTCACGCCCGAGACGTGATCCCCACGACGTCCGATCTCGACGACGGCGCTGCGGAATCGGAACTCGGCACCGTGTTGCCGAGCAGCATGCGCCAGGTTGTGGGCGGCGAGCATCGGATCGTCGACGAACCCGCTCTCGGCGTCGTAGAAGGCGCCCAACGCTCCGTCGGCGTCGTCGGCGAATGCCGGGTCGTCCACCGGTTTCGGTGGGTAGTACCTGCCGACGTCGAGCCCCGGGAACCGCGATTGCACGCCGGCGGCGTCGAAGCGTTCATACGGGATCCCGACCTGGTCCCACAACGCCATGACGATCTCGCCGTCGTATCCCGTGGTGCAGAAGATGAGGTTGCCGGTCTTGATGAACCGAGCCATGCCGTCGGGGTCCTCGGCTCCCAGGTGATCGGACCAGTTCCGCCATATCGCCGCTGCCTCCCAAGCCGTCAACACGGAGTCGAGCGTCGAGTAGCTGAAGCGGATGATCGACGACGACGAGCTGGTGGAGCCGGCGCCCGGTGACGGGCCCTTGTCGACGCACACGACTGAGCGGCCTCCGCGAGCCAGTTCGAGTGCCACCGCCGAGCCGATCACGCCGGCGCCGATGACGACGGCGTCCGCTGATTGGTGCTTGCTCGTCATGGCATCAGCTTGTCAGCGATCGGGCAGGATGCTGCCATGGGCGAGCAACACCTCGACATCCTGTTCCTTTCCGGGCCCGACGTCACGGCGCTCGGCGTCACGACCGGCGATGTCTTGGACGCCGTCGAAGCGGCACTGCGCGCCCAGGGAGAGGGTCAGGTGGTGCTGGAGCCGCGCCAGCACCTGATTCCCGATCCGTCCTTCAACGGTCATTTCAACCTTCTTCGGACGTATGTCGCCCCACTCGGCGTTGCAGGTGTGAAGGTGGTCGGCGATTACGTCGACAACTATCGTGTCGGGCTGCCATCCGAGCTGGCCTTGCTGACGCTGTACGACCCGCGAACCGGCGTGCCCTTGGCGATCATCGACGCCACGGAGATCACCGAGCGCCGGACCGGGGCGGTCACCGCCATCGGCGCCCGACACCTCGCCCGCGTCGGATCCAAGGTGCTCGGTCACGTCGGGGCGAGAGGCACGGCCTACTCCAATGTGGTGATGCTCGACGCCCTGTTCGACTTCGATGAGATCCGGGTGACGAGCCGGCGCCAGGAGTCGCGCCGCCAGTTCGGCGCGGAGCTGGAGGATGCCCTCGGCAAACCGATCCGCGTGCTGGACACCGTCGAAGACGTGGTTCGCGGCGCTGACATCGTGGTCGAGGCCACCCGCCTGGAGAAGCCGGCGCCGATCGTGCTCACGGAATGGATCGCGCCCGGGGCGATGGTGGTGCCATACGGGACCATGAGCGCCGTGGAGCTCTCGCTCACCGACGTGATGGACAAGATCGTCGTCGACGATTGGGCTCAATGCCGCCAGGGTCAGTTCGGCTCGCTGCGGGCTCACGTCGAATCCGGTGCGCTCTCGGAGTCGAACCTCCATGCCGAGCTCGGCCAGATCGTCGCTGGACTGGCGGTCGGGCGCGAGCGTGACGACGAGCGGATCCTGCTGTGGCACCGCGGCCTTGCCACCACCGACGTCGCCGTCGGCCACATGCTCTATCAACGCGCCGTCGCAGCGGACATCGGCACCACGCTGCGCTACCGCTGACAGGTGCCGGCGGGGTCGTCGGATACCTTCGGCGGGTGGTCGTCGTCCTGCACCGTCACGATCAGCTCGACCTCGACGCGTACTGGCAGGTGGTCGGGGGGAACGAGGCGGTCGAGCTGGACAGCACCGTGCTGCGCCACGTCGACGAGCGGCGGGCAGCGATGGAACGCCACCTCGCCGGCGGAGCTCTCGCCTACGGCGTGAACACCGGACTCGGCTACTTCTCAAACCGCATCGTTGCCGAGCAGGGCCGGTCGACGTTGCAGCGCTCGATCCTCGTCGGTCGAGCGGTCGGCGTCGGGCCACCGCTGTCCGAGCGAGTCGTGCGGGCGACGATGCTCGTCAGGCTGGTGGGCTTCCTCGGCGGTTACACCGGGGTCAGCGCCGCGCTCTGCAGCTTCCTCGCCGATCGCTTGAACGACCGGTGGTATCCGGTGGTCCCGGCTAGCCGGCCTGGCACGGCGGGCGAGACGACCCCGCTGTGCCATCTGTTCCAGACGCTGATCGGTGAGGGTGAGGTGCTGATCGACGGCCAGCGCGTTCCTGCTGGCGAGGCGCTCACCGCCAGGGGCGTCGAGCCGTACCGGCTCGGCAGCAAGGAAGGGCTGGCGCTGATCAACGGGGCGCCGCTGGCGCCAGCGCTTGCGGCCGACCTGTTCCGTCGATGCACGCACGCCCTCGACCACGCAACGATGCTCGGCGCACTGACGGCGGCGATCATCGACACGTCGTGGCGTCCGTACTCGATGCGCATCGGACGGCTCAAGGGCGACGTCGGCCAGCAGCATGTGCACGCCCAGCTGCAATGGTTGGCGCACGGCGCCGAGCCCGATGCTGCGGCTGCGGCGTCGAGCGGCGGCTCGCAGGCGCCGGTGTCGATCCGTGTCCTGCCGCAGGTGCACGGCGCCGCTGGCGACGTGCTCGACCATCTTCGGCGCCAGGTGGAGCGCGAGCTGCAGGCGGTCACCGACAGCCCGCTTTACCTCGACGCTGCCGACGGCGAGCCCGAGGGGTTCTACCCGAGCGGGAACTTCCACGCCCAGGCGCTCTCCCTGGCGCTCGACAGTGCCGCCATCGCCATGACACAGGTGGCATCGCTGAGCGAGAAGCGGTTGCACCGGCTGCTCGACTCCCGGTTCTCCGGCCTGCCTGACCAACTGGTCGCCCGCCAAGGGCACGGCGACAGCGGACTGGTCTCACTGCACAAGGCAGTCGTCGGCCTCGGCGCGGAGAACCGGATGCTGTCGGCGCCGGCGTCAGTGCATTCAGGCGACACGTCGTCGGGTCAGGAGGACTTCCAGGCGTTCACGATGTTGGCTGCCGACAAGCTCGATCGCCTGCTGCGCAACGTGGAGCTAGCCCTCGCCCATGAGCTCGTCGCCTTGGGGCAGGCCCGACGGTTGGTAGCCATGGCCGATCCGGCCGGCGCCGACCTACCGCCGCGATTGGCCTCCGCCATCGGTGCCGTCATGAGGGCGTTGCCGGACGTGGCTGCAGACCGCTCCCTCGCCTCGGATGTCGAACTGGCGCTCGATCTGATCGATCGAGGCGCGCTGGTGTCCGACCTCGGTGCGCACGCGCGTTAGGGTGCGGCACAGAGAACCGGGGAACATTCGTGGGAGGGCGACGAAGGGGGATCAGCGATGAAGCGCAGGCAAGAACGGGTCGACGCCATCAGGGCCAGGAGCACTGAACGCGAGAACCATCTGATCGACGAGTACCGCTTCGGCAAGATCGGCCGCCGCGAGTTCGTCCGTCGGGCTGCCGTCGCCGGGATGGGACTCCCGATGGCCGGCTTTCTCGCCGCTGCGTGCGGCCAGGCACGCGATCCACTGGAGCAGGCGGACGAAGCTCAGCAGGGCGCTCCGAGCAAGGGTGGCACGATCCGCGTCGGCCAGCAGACGCCATCTGGCGCGCTCGACCCCGTCACGGTCAACAACCAGGGCGGTCTCACGGTGCTCGGCCAGACGGGCGAGTATCTGATCTGGTCCGACCGAGACCTCAAGCCGCAACCGCGCTTAGCCGAGAGCTGGTCGTCCAACGACGACGGAAGCGTTTGGTCCTTCAAGCTGCGCCAGGGCGCCGTGTTCCACGACGGCAGGACCATGGATGCAGAGGACGTGGTGACCACGTTCGACCGCCTCGCCGATCCCGACAACGGCTCCAACGCCCTGTCGGCGTTGACGGGTGTGCTCTCGAAGGGAGGTGCAAAGACGGTCGATGCGTCCACGGTGGAGTTCACGCTCGACGCACCGAACGGCAACTTCCCGTTCCTCACCAGCTCGGACAACTACAACGCCATCATCCTGCCGAAGGACTACGAGGGCGACTGGGAAAAGACGTTCATCGGGACCGGACCATGGAAGCTCGGCGAGTACCGGCCGGGGGAGGGCATCACCTTGCTCCCCAACGAGCAGTACTGGGACCCGGCCCGCCGGCCGCTGTCCGAGAAG
>JACDHN010000349.1 GCA_013821025.1 Acidimicrobiia bacterium
GTGTACGCCCACGTGATGCCGGGCGACGACGAAGACGCCGCGCTGCGAGCAGACGCCCTGCTCGACGGTTCACTCGGAGATTCTGTGACCATTCTGTGACCACGGGGCCTCCCGAGACTCAGGAAAGGCCCCGTGACCAGGTAAGGCTTGGCGGAGGTGGACGGGAATCGAACCCGCCGGACGGGGTGCACCCGTCCCAACCGCTTTGAAGGCGGCGGAGTCCACCAGGCACTCGGACACCTCCGGCGCCGAACGGTACTCGGGCCGCCTCCCTTTCGGCGACGTGACGTCCCGCCGCGCTGACGGTTCGTCCGATCCGGCGCATCGTCCGGTCCGCTGCGCTACCGTCCCCGGCGACTTCCCCCGGTGATCCTGCATCCCCGGAGGTGCCCGTGCTCACGGTGTGTTACGCCGCCAAGGGTGGCAGCGGAACGTCAGTCGTTGCCGCCGCGCTCGCCCTCTCGGGCTCCGGCGAGTCCGTCCTCGTCGATATGGCGGGTGACGCCGCCGACGTGCTGGGTGTGGCGGCCGCCGGAGCACCCGGTCTGGCCGAATGGTTCCCTTCCGAGGTCGACGCCTCGGCCCTCGACGACCTCGCTGTCCCGGCCACGAGCCGAGTCGGGCTGATTCCCTCTGGCGGCGGTCCCGTGGCCGGAGCCGATGGACGCTGGTCCGAGCTCGGCGCTTGGTGCTCGCGGCGACACGGCACCGTCGTCATCGACGCTGGGACCGGTGATCCGCCGCCAGAGCTCTGTGCCGCGGCCGACGCCGTTCTCCTCGTGATCCGTCCCTGCTACCTCGCCCTGCGGCGGGCCCGGCACCTGCGGACCGCGCCGACAGGGGTGGTCGTCGTGAGTGAGCCGGGACGGGCGCTCAGCAGCGGCGACGTGGCGTCCACGATCGGTGCGCCCGTTGTGGCTCGTGTGCACGTCGATCCTGCGGTGGCGCGAGCGGTCGACGCCGGGCTGCTGGCCACCGCTCTTCCTCGCCGCCTCGCCCGAGAGTTGCGCGGAGCGGGCCGGTGACGTCGCAGTCAGCGGTCGTAGCCGCGCTGTGCGAGGCCATCGAGCCATTGCCAGGCGAACCCTTCGAACTGGCCTCGGCCCACGTCGGGCGCGTGGCCCCTCTGGCGACGGCCAGTGAACGAGCCGTCGTCATCGCAGCGGCCGTCGCCCACCTCGTCGGCCTCGGTCCGCTCGAGGTGCACCTGGCCGACCCCCATGTCGACGAGGTGATGGTCAACGGTTCCGGCGACGTCTGGGTCGAGCGACACGGGATGCTGCACCGGGCTGGCGCAATCACGTCCGAGGAGCTCGCCACCAGCATCGAGCGCATCCTCGCCCCGCTCGGCCGACGCCTCGACCGAGTGTCGCCGATCGTCGACGCCCGCCTGCCCGACGGGTCCCGGGTCTGCGCCATCGTGGCGCCAGTGGCGGTCGACGGCACGGTGCTGGCCATCCGGAGGTTCCGCCGTCGGAGCCTGCCGCTGTCGGCCTTCGCCGGGCCGGCCGGCGTCGCCATGATCGACGAGCTCGCCGGTGCCCGCTGCAACGTCATCGTCAGCGGCGCCACCAGCTCGGGCAAGACGACATTGCTCAGCTCGGTGCTGAGCTTGCTGTCCATCGAGGAGCGGGTGGTCCTGGTGGAAGACACGGCTGAGCTGGCGCCCGACGCCGGCAACGTGGTGCGCCTCGAGGCCAGGGCTTCCAATGCGGATGGGGTCGCGGCCGTACCGCTCGACGAACTGGTGCGCACCGCCCTTCGCCTACGCCCCGACCGCCTGATCGTCGGTGAGGCTCGTGGCCCCGAGGTCGTGGCGCTGGTACAAGCGTTGAACACCGGTCACGACGGATCGTGGTCCACATGCCACGCCAACAGTGCTCACGATGCTCTGATCCGTCTCGAGTCGCTCATCCTGCAAGCAGCTCCGGGCTGGCCGCTCGCAGCCATCCGTCACCATCTGTACCGGTCCATCGACGTCGTCGTCCACACCCGTCGCGACCACGACGGAAGGCGGCGCATCGCAGAGATCGCCGAGGTGACCCGCGACAGCATCGAGCCCCGAGTGCGCCCGTTGCTGGTGGAGGATCAGATCGTCGGCGTGCTCGATCGGAGACGGGCATGACAGCAGCGGCGCCGGTGGCGGCGCTCGGCGCCACGGTCGCAGTCGTGACCACCGGCTGGTTCCTGCGGTGGCAGCTCGCCCCGGCGCGAGAGCTGTTCGATGCCCGCTCCCCGGTGCCCACCTCCTCCAAACAACGTTCTCGACGCGCGCTGGCGGGCCGACGAGTCACGCTCGACGAGCAGCAACTCGCAGCGTGGTGCCAGCACGTCGCCCGTCACGTACGTACCGGCAGCTCGTTGCCATCGGCGTTCGATGCGGGGTGCGAGCGCGTCCCCGCCGTTGGCGCCGAGTTCGCCGACGTCGTCCGAGCGCAAGAACGAGGCGCATCGCTGGCCGGCGCCCTGGCTCGGAGGGTCCACGACGACGAGGCGATCCGGTTGGTAGTCGCCGTCGTACGAACGTGTGCCCGCCTCGGCGGTCCGTCCGCCGAGCCGCTCGACCGCGCCTCGGCCACGCTGCACCGTCGCGCTGCCGCCCGCTGCGAACGACGGGTCCACAGCGCCCAGGCCGAGATGTCGGCCAAAGTGCTCACCCTGTTGCCGCTCGGCGTGCTGGCGCTGCTCGTCGCCACCGATGCCGATGTGCGACAGGCGCTGGGGCGACCGATCGTGCAGATCTGCCTGGCGCTCGGACTGGCGCTCAATGCCACCGGTTGGTGGTGGATGCGGCGCATCATCGCCCATCCCGACCGAGCACCGCGGCGGCTGGCCCGGCGCCGGCTGCATGCAGCCGGCCGGGCGCTTCCCGAGGGCATCGAGCTTCTCGTGTCATGTCTGCATGCCGGCCTCACGCCCACCCAGTTGGTGGAGCACGTCCTCGACGATCTTCCGCCCGCGCTGCGGCCGGCGTTCGAGTCGGTGAACCACCGCCTGCGCCGGGGACAGCGCTTCGCCGATGCCATTGGGGCGCTGCCGGCGCACATCGGCGCCGAGGCCCATGCCCTGGCCGACTCGCTGGGCGCCGCAGAGCGCTACGGGCTCCCGCTCGGCCCGGTGCTCGACCGCCTGGCCGCCGAGGCCGTCGACGCCCGGCGCCGGCATGGCGAGGCCGACGCCCGCCGGCTACCCGTTCGGCTGTCGTTC